>NZ_JBFUDR010000008.1:0-50192 GCF_056404615.1 Massilia sp. P2_C2
CCCCTGACCTGCTTGCCATGTCCATTGCCACGATCGCGTGCGGCACGCTGTCCGCGCCGGCGTGGGCGCAGGCGGACGGTACGGAAACGTCCGGCATCCAGGAAGTGATCGTCACGGCGCAGCGCACGGCCGCGCCGGCATCGAAGACGCCCGTGGCCATGAGCGTGCTCACGGCGAGCCAGCTCGACGCCGGCGGCTTCGATACGCCGGGCACCCTCGCCGCTCGCCTGCCGAACACTTACCTGGAAAATTCGTACGACGGCCTGCGCATCACGATCCGCGGCGTGTCGAATGCCGACGTCACGGAAAAAGGCGATCCGTCGGCCGCATTCATGGTGGACGGCGTCTATGTCGCGCGGCCGCAGAGCCAGAACGTGACCTTGTACGACGTCGACCGCGTCGAGGTGCTGCGCGGCCCGCAAGGCACGCTGTACGGCCGTAATACGACGGCCGGCGTCGTCAACGTGATCACGAAGGCGCCGGTGGCGCATTTCGAGGCGGACGTCAATGCTGCTATCGGCAACTGGGGCGAGCGCAAGGTCGGCGCCATGGTCAACGTGCCGGTGAACGACGTGCTGGCGCTGCGCGCCGCCGCCACCTGGAACGAGCACGACGCCTACCTGAGCAACGGCACGACCACGCCGCGCCAGCTGGGCCAGGACCGCGACGATCGCGCCGCCCGCCTGTCCGCCAGGCTGGCGCTGGGCCCGGCCGCGTCGCTGCTCGTGCGCTACCAAGCGAGCCGCGACGACAGCAACAACGACAGCACGGTCCCCGATTCCAACTTCTACGGCGGCATCGCGACCGGCCAGCCCGTGTGGAACGGCGACGGTACGGATCGCCAGCTGACCTACCGCTTCAATCCGCCGAACACGCGCTTCGAGCAGGGATATTCGCACAAGAAGGCATCCAGCCTGACGGCGGAACTGAACTGGGACCTCGGGCCTGCCACGCTGTCGTGGCTGGGCGCGCACCGCAGCTTCGACCACGACTACCTGTACAACTTCTACTACCGCGTGACGCCGACGATCGCGCTCGGCGTGCGCCAGCCGTTCTCCGGCCACTACAACCAGGACTCGCACGAGCTGCGCCTGGCGACGAACGGCGCCGGCCCGCTGAGCGCCCAGGGCGGCGTGTACTGGTTCCGCGAGCGCGCGCGCGACGTCTATTACTTCCGCGACCTGCAGGCCGTCGGCCTGCCGCCCTACTACGTGTTCGCCAACGATCCGGTCGAATCGCGCAGCAAGGCCGTGTTCGGCCAGGCGACGCTGCGCGTGGCCGACGGCCTGCGCGCCACCGCGGGCGCCCGCTACACGGAGGACGACAAGGCCCGCACCGGCACTATCGGCTACCAGCGCGCGCCGGCGTTCAACGCCGCCACCGACCTGCGCGAACTGAACGCCGGCCGCATCGGCACCGACAAGACCACGTGGCGCCTGGGCCTCGACTACGACCTCGCCCCGGCCACGCTCGTCTACGGATCGATCGCCACCGGCTACAAGGCCGGCGGCTTCAACGACGGCTGCGCGGCGGGCGATGCGCAGAACGGCATCGGCTGCCCGGCCGGCAGCGCGCTGCCCGCCGCCACGCTGACCTACCAGCCGGAGACGGTGCGCGCCTACGAGGCCGGCGCCAAGACCCGCTTCTGGGACGGCCGCGCGAGCCTGAACCTGGCCGTGTTCCACTACGACTACCGCAACCTGCAGTTGTCCAACGTGGCGGTCGTGGGCGGCAAGCCGCGCTATGAGACGACGAACGCCGGCGAGGCCGCCATCCGCGGCCTGGAAGCGGATGGCCAGGTACTGGCAACCCGTGCCGACCGCTTCACGTACGCCCTCACGCTGCTCGACGCGCACTACGTCAGCTATACGCCGGACGGCGTGCACTCCTGGGCCGGCGTGAAGCTGGACCGCACGCCGGCACGCACGCTGTCGCTCGGCTGGGAACACCTCGTGGCGCTCGCCGGCGGCCAGCTGAAGGCCGGCGTGAACACGCGCGCCAGCGCAAGCTACCTGCTGGGTGCGCCGCAGGCGGGGCTGAAGTACCGCGTCCCCGGCCATACGGAATCCGACCTGCACCTGGGCTGGGAACCGTCCGGCGCGCGCTGGAGCGTGCTGGCGCGCGTGCGCAATCTCGAGAACGAGGTGCGGCCGATGACGATCGGTTCGGTCGGCCTCGCCGTCCCGACCGAGCCGCGCACCGCCGACGTCCGCTTCGACTACCGTTTCTGACCCGACCGCGGCCGCCGCGTGCCGGCGGCCGTCCCTGTACCACGCCGCGCCCTGGAGCCACCGTGACCAAGTTCATGCCCCTGCTGCAGCACCGTCGTCTTCCCGCCGCCGCCACCGTCCTGCTGGCCGCCCTCCTGCTTCCCCTGGCCGCACGCATCGGCGGCACGCCCACCGTACTGCTCGTCGCCAGCTCGCTGCTGATGTTCGGCTGTTGCTGGGCCAGCGCCGAACGCCTGCTCGGCGGCACGGCCGCGCTGCGCCTCGTCGCCATCGCCACCAGCTGCGGCTGGTTTGGCGAACAGATGGGGGCGTCGTACGGCTGGTTCTTCGGCAGCTACACGTACACGACCGTGCTCGGCCCGCAGTTGGGCGACGTACCCGTCGTGATCCCGATGATGTGGTTCGCCCTCACCTACATCGGTTACGTGATCGCCAACCTGATCGCCTGGCAGGATCCCGTCGACCGGCCCGCGCCGGCGCGCCACGACGCCATCATGGCGCTGCTGGGCGCGATGGTCGTCACCTGCTACGACCTGGGCGTCGACCCCTACATGGTGTACGTGCTCAAGGCCTGGATCATGGAGAAGACGGACGGCGCGTGGTTCGGCGAGACCGTGCAGGGCTTCGCCGGCTGGATGACCGTCTCGTTCGCGATCCTGTTCGCGTTCCGCCGCCTCGCGCGCGTCAGCCCGGCGGCAGATGCCGCGCCGGCCGCGGCGCGCCACGTGGTCGTGCCGCTGGGGGTGTACGCCGGCCTGATGGTCTACCAGATGGTACTCGGCTACCCCGTCGAGGCACGCACCATCGCCCTGTTCGCGATGGGCTTCCCGCTGCTGGCGGCGACCGTCGGCCTGCTGCGCTGGAAGGGCGTCCTCGTCCGCCCGGCCGCGCAGGTGGACGCACCCGCCGCCGTTGCGGCCGACACGCTGAAGGAGGCCGCATGAAACGCGACGCCCTCGAACCCGGCCTGGCCGACGACCCAACCCTGCGCGCCGACCCGCTGGCCGACGCCACCATCGCGCGCATTTTCGGCCCCGGCCATCCGGGCGGCCCGGATATGGCGACGATCGCGCCGTTGAACGCCGAGATCGCGCGCTGGCAGCTGAACAGTGAACTGGACGGCTGGCGCGCCAGTCCCGGCGTGCCCGCGGAAATGGCCGCCGCGCTGGAAGCGTACGTGGCCGAGGCGCGCGTGCTGCCCGACTGGGCCGACCCCGCCGCCATCGCGCGCGCCGAAGTCCTGTTCATGGAAATGAGCATGGTGTCGTGCACGCTGCTGTTCTGCGCGAGCCTGCCGCAGTGCTACGTGCTCCCCGACCTGGCCGCCGTGCTGCATGCGGCCGGCCAGCTGGAACAGCATACGGACTACCGCGTGCGCGCCACGGCCGCCATGATCTTCCCCGTCATGATGCACGGCGGCCTGACCGCTCCGTCCGGCGGCGGCATCGCCCAGGCCATCAAGGTGCGCCTGATCCACGCGATGATCCGCTACCTCGTGCTGCGCGGCGACGTGGCCGACGCGCTGGTGGCGCCGCGCCGCCTCCCGCGCCTGCTGACCAGGGGCGGGACAATGCACCAGGCGCTGTACGCGCACGGCTGGGACATCGACCGCCTCGGCCTGCCCTGCAACCAGGAAGAGCTGGCCTACACGCTGCTGACCTTCGACTACGTGTTCCTGCAGGGCCTGCGCCGCCTCGGCCTCGGCCTCGACGAAGCCGACGAGAACGCGTACATGCACACCTGGAATGTGCTGGGACACGTGATCGGCATCGAACGCGGCATGATGCCGGAGACGATGCCGGAGGCGACGCGCATGTTCACCGCCATCCAGGCCGCCGCGCGCGGCCAGGACCGCACACCCGACCCGCGTCCCGCGCTGGCCGGCGCTCTCGTCGGGACGCTGCAAAGCTATATCCCGCTGCGGCCGCTGAAGCCGTTCCCGGTGCTGCTGACGCTCCGCCTGGTCGGCAAGGACGCGGCGCGCGACCTGGGCCTGAACGGCCACGTGTCGCTGCTGTCGCGCGTGCTGTTCGTGCTGGGCTTCGGCCTCGTGCGCGTCATCGACGCGTTCGGACGCCTGGTGTTCCACGGGTTCTCGATCTCGCGCCTCGTCACGCGCATCCTGGGCTACAACCTCACCGCGAAGCTGCTGATGGACGAGACACGCCCGCTGAAGCTGCCGGATGCCCTGCTGGGCCAGGTGAACGACGCCGTGAGCGCCTGGGGCAACGACGCCAGGGCGCCGCGCTGGATGAATGCCATCGAGCGCCGCTTCACCGGGCGCGCAAAGTCCGCCCCCTCGAGGATGAACGATGCCGGCACTGCCCTTTCCTGATTCGCCGCGCATGCCGCGCCTGCTCGCACTGGCGCTGCTGTGCGTCCTGCTGTCCGTACTGGGCATGGCCCGCGCCGCCCCGGCGCCGCTCGTGCTGGACGATGCCACGCTCCGCGTCGAGGCCTGGCCGGCCGTGACCCTGCTGCGCGATCCCGCCAGCCGGGAAGACGCCGCCGCCCTCGTCGCCACGCCCGGACGCTTCACGCCRCCGCATGCCGCCTATGCGACGCTGGGCATGGAAAAAGGTATCGTGTGGTTGCGCGTGCCGGTCCACACGGCGCCCGGCGGCGACGGCGCCTGGGCCCTGAAGTTCGACTTCGGCCTGCTCAGCCGCGTCGACGTGTATGTCGCGCGCGCCGGCCGCATCGAGCGCCACCTGCGCGGCGGTACGGACCGGACCGTGCGCGCTCCGGACGCCCTCGGCGGACCTGTGCCGGCCTTCGTCATGCACCTGGCACCGGGAACGGACTACGAGATGCTGCTGCGCGTGGACACGAACGGCCCGAAGATCCTGCCGATCACCTTCGAGAAACCGGACGCGTTCTACCAGGGCGCGCTGCGCGACCGGCTCGTGCAGGGCATCCTCATGGGCCTGTCCCTGTGCCTGCTGCTGTACAGCCTCGCCCAGTGGGCCAACCTGCGCGAGATCCTGTTCGCCAAGTACTCGCTGCTGATCGGCGGCCTGGCCCTCTACAACATCGCGTGGTGGGGCCTCGGCGCCGAATACCTGTGGGGCACCAGCACGTGGGCCCTCGTGCACGCCACCGGCATCATCTCGCTGATGACGTCCTGCGGTGGCTACCTGTTCGTCGGCGAAGCCCTGACGCGGCCCGGCGTGGATCGGGTGTTCCCGCGCCTGATGCGCACCGGCGCCGTGCTGTGCGTGGTCGCGGCAAGCGCTTTCGGCTTCGACCTGATCCACGACGAAGTCCTCGTGGCCGTCGTCGGTTCGCTGGGCATCATGCCCATGCTGCTGGGCCTTCCCGGCGCGTTCAACCGCGCGCGCCGCGGCGACACGGTCGGCGTCTACTTCCTCGTCGGCTGGGCCGCGAGCTTCATCAGCTCGGCGATGCAGGCGCAGGTCATCAAGGGCGGCCTCGACGCCACCTACTGGACGCTGAACTCCACGCAGTTCGGCGGCACGTTCGACATGATCGTATTCATGCGCATCCTGGGCCTGCGCACCAAGCGCATCCAGGAAGCCATGCTGCGCGCCGAGGCCGCGACCCGCATGAAATCGGAATTCCTGGCCAACATGAGCCACGAGATCCGCACGCCGATGAACGCCATCATCGGCATGAGCCGCCTCGCGCTGATGGCCGACCCGAATCCGAAGCAGCGCAACTACCTCGGCAAGATCCTCGGCGCCGGCGAGCACCTGCTGGGCATCATCAACGACATCCTCGACTTTTCCAAGATCGAGGCCGGCCGCATGACGCTCGACGCCGTGCCGTTCGATCTCGACGAGATGCTCGAACACCTGTCCAGCATCACCGCCATCAAGACCGACGCCAAGCGCGTGGAACTCGTGTTCTGCGTGCCGCGCGGCGTGCCGAGCCGCCTCGTGGGCGACCCGCTGCGCCTGGGCCAGGTGCTGATCAACCTGACCAACAACGCCGTCAAGTTCACCGAGGAAGGCGAGATCGTCGTCGCCGTCGAAGTGGCCGAGCGCGACGCGGGCCGCGTCGTGCTGCGCTTCTCCGTCAGCGACACCGGCATCGGCATGGACGCCGAGCAGCTGGCGCGCCTGTTCCAGTCGTTCACCCAGGCCGACAATTCCATCACCCGCAAGTACGGCGGCACGGGCCTGGGCCTGTCGATCTCGAAGCAGCTCGTCGAGCTGATGGGCGGCACGATCACGGTCACCAGCACGCCGGGCGTGGGCAGCCGCTTCAGCTTCACGGTCCCGCTGGGCATCGCCGACGCCGGCGCCGAGCCCGCGCCGGCCACCGGCCCCCAGCTGCAGCGCATGCGCGTGATGGTCGTCGACGACAGCGCGGGCGCGCGCGACGCGCTCGTCGAGATGCTCGACGGCTTCGGCATCCAGGCCGACGGCGTCGCTTCCGGCGAGGAATCGCTGACCCGGCTGGCGCAGGCCGTGCACGACGGCGAGCCGTACCAGGTGGTGCTGATGGATTACAGGATGCCGGGCTGGGACGGCGTCGAGACGATCCGCCGCATCCGCTCCGACGCGCGCTTCGCGGCGCCGCCCGCCATCCTGATGGTGAGCGCCTGTACCCGCGAGGGCGTGCTGCAGCAGGAGGGCGAACTGCCCCAGTGCGGCTTCCTCACCAAGCCGGTCGGCCCGGCGCTGCTGTACGACAGCCTGCTGCAGGTGCTGCGTCCCGATCTCGCCGGGCCGGCCGCGGGCGGCGCCGTCGTCCCGTCCGCGCCGGGTGCGCAGGGCGATGCGGAGCGGCTGGCCGGCGCGCGCATCCTGCTCGTCGACGACAACGCCAACAACCGCGAAGTCGCACTCGACTTCCTCGCGGTGGCGCGCATGCGGGTCGACGTCGCCACGGGCGGCCAGGAAGCCGTGCAGATGGCGCGCGACGGCGACTACGACCTCGTGCTGATGGATATCCAGATGCACGGCATGGATGGCTACACGGCCACGCGCGCGCTGCGCGCCCTGCCCCGTTGCACCCAGGTGCCGGTGGTCGCCATGACGGCGCACGCGATGGCCGGCGACCGCGAGAAGAGTCTCGCGGCCGGCATGAACGACCACATCGTCAAGCCGATCGATCCGGAGCTGCTGCTGCGCACCCTCGTGAAATGGATCGATCCGCAGCGTCTCGAAGGCCGCGCCGCCGTACCGCCCCTCGCTCAGCCCATGCAGCCCGCGCAGCCTCCCGCTGCCGCCACGGCGCCCAGCCTGCCGGCCATGCACGGCATCGACTGGCAGCGGGCGCTGGCCAATGCCGGTGGCCAGGCGCAGCGCCTGCGCCGCCGCATCGCCAGCTTCCTGCAGGAGTACGCGCCCGCGCCGCGGCAAATGCGCGACGCGCTGGCGCACGGCGATTACGCGCCGCTGCAGATGCTGGCGCATAACCTCAAGTCGGGCGCCGCCTACATCGGCGCGACGCCGCTGGCCACCCTGGCCGGCACGCTGGAGCAGGAACTGCGCGCCGGGCGCAACGAACGCATCGCCGTACTGGCGCCTGACCTGATCGTCGCGCTGGACGGCGTRCTCTCGGGCCTGGCGCGCATCGACGCCGTGCAGGCGCCAGCCGTCAGCGGCCTCGACGCGGGCGCCGCGATGGCGCGCCTGCGCGGCTTCCTGGAGACGGACGACGCGCGCGCCGAGGACGCGCTGGCCGAGCTGCAGGGCGTACTGGCCGACCCGCGCCACGCCGCAGTGCTGGCCGCCATCCACGCCGCCGTCGACGAGATCGAATACGAGCGCGCGCTCACCCACCTCGACGTGCTCGAACGCGCCGTCGACAAGCAGGCGGAGGCTGCATCGTGAACGTGGAACCGCAAAAAGTCCTGATCGCCGACGACGACGCGATCAACCGCCAGGTGCTGGCCGAGCTGCTCAAGCCCGAGTACACGGTGCTGCTGGCGAAGAATGGAGAACAGGCGCTGGACCGGGCCGCGCGCCATGCGCCGGACCTGATCCTGCTCGACGTGATGATGCCCGACCTGGATGGCTACGAAGTCCTGCGCCGGCTGCGCGCCGATCCTCAGCTCGAACAGATCGCCGTGATCTTCATCTCCGGGCTGGACCGCCCGGAGGACGAGGCCAACGGCCTCAAGCTGGGCGCGTCGGACTACATCGCCAAGCCGTTCAACGCCACCGTCGTGATGGCGCGCGTGGCGCTGCACCTGCAGCTCGTGCGCCAGCGCCGCATGCTGGAACGCCTGGCGCACGTGGACGGCTTGACGGAGCTGGCGAACCGGCGCCGCTTCGACGAGCTGTACGCCCAGGAATGGCAGCGCGCCCAGCGCAACGGCTGGCCGCTGTCGCTGGCCCTGCTCGACATCGACGCGTTCAAGCAATACAACGACTACTACGGCCATCCGGCCGGAGACCGCGCGCTGCGCGCCGTCGCGCGCACGACGTCCGCCAGCCTGCGCCGCCCGGCCGACCTGGCGGCGCGCTACGGCGGCGAGGAACTGGTGCTGCTGCTGCCGGACACGGACGGTGTCCAGGCACGCCACGTGGTGGACGGGATCTGCGCGGCGATTGCCGCGCTCGAACTGCCGCACGCGGCATCGCAGGTCTCGTCCATGCTCACGGTCAGCGTGGGCGGCGCCACGCTCGGCGGGCACGGACCGGAAAGCGCGGCCGAGTTGTTCGAGGCGGCGGACGAACACCTGTACCGCGCCAAGCAGGAAGGCCGCAACCGGGTGGTGTGGCGGACCTAATCAGGGACACGTCAACGGCGGGGATGCTCCAGCGTCGACACCACCAGCAAGCCCCCGACGATGCACACATGCTCCATGAACGGAATGAGCGCGGCATGCCGCGCGGCCCCGGTCGCATGCCAGAAGCCGTGATACAGCACGGTCGCCAATGCCGTAAAACCAGCCAGCGCCCAGCAGCTCGGTGCCAGCCACCGTCCGGCGATGATCGCGGCGCCCCCCGCCACCTGCAGCAGCACGGTCAACGCCAGCATCACCGTGGGCGCCGGCAGCCCGCCCGCCGCCACTTCCTGCAGCGCGYCCTGCCAGCCCAGCACCTTGTCGATGCCGGCCCACAGGAACAGCACGCCGACCAGGACCCGGCCGGCCGTGCGCACCGCGCGGTCGAAGCCGGGCGTAGCGCGCGCGGCGGCCGGGGCATGGATGTAATCGAGGTCGGGGGTCGTCATGGGTGCTCCTTTGCGAACGGTTTGGATGGCCCGAATCTACACCGCAACGGACCCGGCCGGATCCGTCTTTGGATGGATGTCCACCGTCGGCAAGCGAAACTACCTGTCGGCACGACATGATGTACAATTGGTTACTCAGACGTGGCTTGCGCCATCGTCCCGGTTCCAACGATCCAAGGTTGCGCGATGGTTCACACGATGTTTTCTCCCTGTCGAGTTGCTCCCGCTCCCGTCCTCGCGATGGCGGCTTCCGCGCGCCCCGCATCCGTTGCCCGTGGCACGGCGTTCTGCCTGCCACGCCTCCTCGCCCGGCTTGATTAGGCTCGGCAACGGCATTGCGCCGCTTGCCGGGCTTTCCTCGACGCTGACCCGCCACCTGGTCGTCCAGGCGGCTTTGCACACCCTTTGTTTACGCCATATGAGAATCCGCCCCGTATCCCGACGCCGTCCGCCCAGCTTCCGGGCGCTCAACGACCTGATCGCGAGCCGCCAACGCCTGCGCCAGCGGATCGGCTTCCTCCTGGCCTTGTGCCTCCCCCTCGGTCTGCTGCTGCTCGAATTCGAGTAAGCCGGCGCCCGCGGGTCCACTCATTCACTCGTTTCATGAGGAGTATGAATATGCCTCCAAACATCACCATTTCCACACTCGATCTGAACCGCATCGACCAGTTGCTGGACCGGCTGCCGTCCGCCCAGGCATCCACCCGGGACGCGCTGTCGGATGAACTCGCGCGCGCCGCCGTCCTCGAACCGTGGGACATGCCGCCCCGCGTCGTGACGATGAATTCGACGGTCCGCTTCCGCCTGGAAGATGCGGGCGGCGAATGGTGCAGGACCCTCGTCTATCCGAAAGACGTCGACCACGACGGCGACACCCTGTCGATCCTGTCCCCCGTCGGCAGCGCGCTGCTCGGGCTGTCGGAAGGCGACCGCGTCCGTTGGGAGCGTGCCGGCGGCCGCAGCATCGGCGTGGAAGTGGTCGAAGTCGTCTACCAGCCCGAGCGCGCCGGCCAGTTCCATTTGTAAGGAAGAAAGACATATGGCAATCGGATAACTGCTATCACGAAACATCATTGGACTGTTTTTGTGCGATGCAGCATCATGGTTCCTGTCTCCTCTATCTTCCTCCAAGAAAATAGATTCAGCCCGCTACCCAGCGGGCTTTTTTTTTGCTCTTCACGGATCAGGCCTCGACGCCAGCCTGCCGCAGCGCCTCCCGCACTTCGCGCAGGCAGTCCCCGGCCGCGGCACGCCCATGCTTCGAATCCCGCAGCGCCATGTGCCAGTGCCCGACGACGCCACGCAACTGCCCGGCATCGCTCGCGCGCTCGATGCGCGCGACGACTTCCTCGGCCAGCAGCCCCAGATGCGTGCGCGCCGCGCCGACCATGTAGCGCCTGACGCGGTCGAGACCGGCGTCGCCGGCGATGGCAGTTCCACCGCATGGTGCAATAAGGTCCAGCGCCAGCAATTCCTCGATGATCGCCGCCACCTGCCCTGCCGGCATCAGCGGCGCCAGCGCCGCACACGACTTGCGGCCATCCAGCATGATCAGCACGCTGCGCTGGCGGCCGTTCAGCGTCAGGGCGCGCCGCGTCACTTCGTCGCGGCCTTTTACGGTCTTGCCATACACGGCGTCGAGCAAAGAGGAAAAACGGCGGGAGGATTCCATGGACATGGCCTGGCCTTCGGACGGGACGAAAAAAAGATTCTAGGTTGCAATTGTTACCAACCCGTTTCAGCCTTCGTCCCGCGCCCGGACGGGCTTCATAAAATTTGCCAGGCGCACCAACAGTACTGCTCAACCTGCGCATGGCGCATGACGCACGGGCTATCATCGCGCGGCTCGCACATCCCGATACTTACTATTCATGGCGCTCGACTCTAGTCGAACCAAATGTAAGTAGACGTGTCCAATCGTGATCATGGAAAGCACAATGGGATTCAGACAGGCCGCCAGGCTGCTGGGGACCACGGTCAAGACTCCGCAGCGCTGGGAGCGTAACGACCAGCTCGCGCTCGGCGAGTGCACCTGGACCAGTGCAGGCTGCGGCGCGCATCACGACCGCGACGTGAACGCGGCGGTCAATCTGCCACGGCTCGCCACCGGCGCCCATGCGGCGCAAACGGCGCTACCCGAGGCGAGCCAGGCGGTAACGCCGGGCACTGCCGCCGGCCATGACCCGGCGGGAGGCGGGGAAGTAACGCCTGTCAGGCACGAGCACGGTCAGCAGGACGGCTCGGGGCAGGAAGGGATCGGTGAGCACTTGTGCACACCTTCTCGATAGCAGATAACAAAGATGGCGCCCCGCAAACTTCGACACTGTGCACTCGCCGGCCTGCTGGCATGCTCTTTACCGGCCTTCGCCGCGGACGACGATGTCGCGCCGCTACGCCCCGGCCCTTACCAACGACGACGCCTCGCTGAAGCAGTACCGGGTGCCGGACTGGTTCCGCGATGCCAAGTTCGGCATCTGGCCGGCACTGGGGCCCGCCGGCCGTGCCGCGCGCCGGCGACTGGTATGCGCGCAATATGTATATCCAGGGCCAGCCGCAATACCAGCATCATCTGGAGCACTACGGTCACCCGTCCAAGGCCGGCTACAAGGACATCATTCCGTTGTGGAAGGCGGAACACTTCGATCCGGACGCGCTGATGCCGACGGGGCGATCCGCTCGGTCCACCTGCTGGGCGACAAATCGGCCCTCACATGGACGCAGCGCGACGATGTGCTGGCCGTGACCTTGCCGAAGCGCCTGCCGACCGCGCACGCGGCGGCCCTGAAGATCGAGCTGGCCGCGCCTGCGACGAAGACCGCCGGGCTCTGACCGGACGGACGCCGACCACCGCGGGGTGGCCGGCGTCCGGTTCGCCCCACCCCGCTCCCGGCTCGCCACATTGCGCTCGCGCCCGTGCCGGCCGGGATCTAGTCTGGCGTCATTCATCCACTCAATGAATCACGCCATGACCACTGTCCGCCTGTCCGAATCCGCACCGCCGGCCACGCTGCCGCGCTATCACTTCCTCGACTGGGTACGCATCCTCGCGTTCTTCCTGCTGATCCTCTACCACGTCGGCATGTACTACGTGACGTGGAGCTGGCACGTGAAGAGCCCCCATGCCAGCGACGCCCTCGAACCCTATATGATGCTGTCGGCACCGTGGCGCCTGTCGCTGCTGTTCCTCGTGTCGGGGGTCGCGTCCGGTTGCATGCTGGCGAAGCTGCGCCCCGGCGTGTTCCTGCGCAGGCGCAGCTGGCGCCTGCTGATCCCGCTGCTGTTCGGCATGCTCGTCATCGTGCCGCCGCAGTCGTATTTCGAGGTCGTCGAAAAACTCGGCTATGCCGGCAGCTACGCCGACTTCATGCACCTCTACCTGCGCGGCTACCACGGTTTCTGCCAGGACGGCTGCCTGATCCTGCCGACCTGGAACCACCTCTGGTTCGTCGCCTACCTGTGGGCCTATAYGGCCGTCCTCGCGCTTCTCGCGCTGGCGCTGGGCACCCGCGTCGACCGGCTCGCCGCCTGGCTCGGCCGCGTGCTCTCCGGGTGGAAGATCGTCGTGCTGCCGGCGGCCTTGCTGGCGCTGGCGCGCATCCTGATGCTGGAACGCTTCCCCATCACCCACGCGCTCGTCGACGACTGGTACAACCATGCGCACTACCTGCCCCTCTTCCTGCTCGGCGCCCTGATGGCGCGCGTGCCGGACTTCTGGCCGCGCGTAGCAAAGCTGCGCTGGACCTGCCTCGCGCTGGCGCTGGGCGGCTGGGCCGCCATGATGATCTGGTACGCGCTGCCCGACGGCGCCGTCGCCGGCACCCGCTGGGAACTGCTCGCCTACCCGATGCGGGCCATGGTCGCGCTGGTGTGCTGGAGCGCGATCGTGGCCGCCTGCGGCTTCGCGCGGCAGCACCTGGATCGCGACGGCCCGGCCCGGCGCTACCTGACCGAGGCCGTGTTCCCGGTGTACATCCTGCACCAGACGCTGATCGTCGTGCTGGCCCATGCGCTCGAGCCCCTGCACCGTCCGCCCGGCCTCGAAGCGCTGCTGCTCGTCGTGCTGGTGACGGTGCTCAGCTTCGGCGGCTTCGAGATCGTGCGCCGGATACCGTTGCTGCGTCCACTGTTCGGCCTCGGACCGCGTATGCGGGCTGCCACCCCGGCCGCAACGACGACCGCCGGCCTGGCCGGCCCGAAGCCGGCATGAGCGCCGCCTTCAGTGCGTGCTGGCCCGCTGCTGCTGGCTACCCTGTTGCTGGCCGGACGACTGCTGGCCCATCGGCATCTGCCCCGGCTGCGCGCCGCTGTCGCCCGGCCGCATGAACGGGTCACTGAACTGGCGCACGGTTTCCTGCTGGGCACGCAGGCCGCGCTCCGTCTGCTCACTGGCGTCGCGCGCCACCTCGTCGGCCAGGGCGCGCGCGGTGCGGGTCGTGTTCTGGACATGCTGTTCCGTCACGCGGGCCAGCTCGACCTGGGCATCGGCCGCCAGGCGCGCGATGTGCTGCTGGTAGGCCCGCAGCTTGTCGGCCGCGGGCTGGGTGCGCGACGTGGCGGCGCTCAGCAGTTCGGACTGGCGGTCCGCGCTCAACACCTGCTTGCCGGCCAGCGTCGTTTCTTCCAGCATCGTCTGCACCAGCCGGATGTTCAGGTCGCACATCTGCTGGAATGAACTGAACAGCGACTTCGACATGTCGTTCATGAATGCCGTCTGGGCATCGATATGGGTGCGCACTGCCGGGGCGATGGTTTGTGGAAACGGATACATGTTTGCCTCACAAAAAAGATTGGGTTGACGTGCCGCCGCATCCGCCGCGGAACGGAGCTCACAGACTAAAGGGGCGGGGCGGGACTCCTTTGATCTGGGCTAATCGTGTCGGGCTTGTCGGACTGAGGTGGCGCGATACTTGCATGGGTACAAGTTCCTGAATTCGTCCGGGAGCTGCCCATGTTTCTACCAAACGATGTGATCCAGTATGCGAACCCGGTGCGCACGATCCGCATCCTGTGGATCGCGCCCGACCGTTCCCTGGCGTTTACCTTCGAACTCGGCCTGCAGCACAGCCAGCCGCGCACTGTGGCGCTGCAGGTGCTGGCCGATGACGTGCTGACCCGGCGCGCAAGGTTGTTGCAGGACGACCCGTTCGCGGCGCCCGTGCCGCCCGCGCCGTTGCCGCAGAAATACCTCGACATGCAGGCCAAAGCCTGGGACGTCATCCAGGGCCTGCAGGCACAGGTGCCCGCGCTGTACCAGCCGCGCGAGCGGGCCGCGATGGTGGCCGCCTGCGCACGCGCGCATGGCGTGTCGCGGCCGAGCGTGCTGCGCTACCTGCGCCGCTTCTGGGAACGCGGCCAGACCGTCGCCGCCCTTCTCCCCGACTACGGCAATTCCGGCGCGCGCGGCAAGACACGCGGCGCCAGCGAAGGCGTCAAGCGGGGCCGCCCGCGCAAGTCGGGTGAGCATCCGGGCCTGAACACCGATGCCGAGATGCGCGCCATCTTCCGTGTGGCCGTCGCGCGCTATGCGGCCACGCATCCCGACTTCTCGCGCCGTGCCGCGTACCAGCAGATGCTGCAGGATTTCTACCGCGGCCGCCCGGCGGCCGACCTGCCCAGCTTCGGCCAGTTCAGCTACTGGCTGGACAAGGATGGCCCCCCCGTCCAGGGACGCCGGCGCAACACTGCAGCGGTGCAGTCCGCGCGGCTGCCCTAGCCAATCCAGTGCATCCCGACCCGGCATGGTGCAGTGCATCATGACGGGCCGGGACGCCGTCTTTCCCACCTTCCCCACCTTCCCCGCCTGATGCGCACGTCGCCGGGATGCGCCTTGCCCGACCTCGAAAACAAAGTTTGATCGGCAAAAAATAAAGTTTGTATGGCACGTCGCGCGGTCCGCATGCCCAACCCGGGAGGCATCAGCGCGAAACGAACTTTATTTTGGAATTCCCGCTTACCCCAATCTTACGTTTGCCCTTCGTGGAAACAGACTTTATTTTTAACGTAGATTTGTTCTATTAACCGCACGTCGCTGGCACGGCTATTGCTGAAACTCAAGTGACCGAAGAAGGTTCCTGCAATAACCACAAGAGGGTGCGGATGAAACGTTTGACACGATCGCTGACGCGACGCGAATTTCTCTACCGGGCAGCGGGAATCGGCGGCTCGGCGTTGCTGCTGAACACGCTGAATGCCTGGGGCATGGGCATCGCCTCGCGGGTGAACGCCCCGCCCGCGCTGTCCGGCAGCGGCAAGGGCAAGAAAATCGTCGTTCTCGGCGCGGGCCTGGCCGGCATGACGGCGGCCTGGGAACTCGGCAAGCTGGGCTACCAGGTCGAGGTACTGGAGGCACGGCCCTTCGCGGGCGGGCGCTGCCAGACGGCGCGCAAGGGTTTCACGCTGCATGAGCTGGGTGGCGAGGCGCAGACGTGCCGCTTCGACGACGGCCTGTACATCAACCACGGCCCATGGCGCATTCCGCTCGACCACCAGTCGACGCTGTACTACACGAAGCAGTTCGGCATTCCGCTTGAAGTGATGGTCAACGACAACGACCACGCCTGGGTCTACATGGAGGATGCCGGGCCGTTCTCGAAGCAGCGCCTGCGTCCCGAGCAGATCAAGGCCGACATGCGCGGCCACGTGGCGGAACTGCTGGCCAAGTCCGTGCAGGCGAAACAGCTCGATACCGAACTGACGGCCGACGACCAGCACCTGCTGCTCGACTACCTGGCGCACGAGGGCGCGCTGTCGACGCAGGACCTCATGTACCGCGGCCGCAACGGCGCGGGCTATGCCGACCCGCCCGGCGCGGGCCTCAGGCCGGGCCGGCTGGCCGACCCGCTCGGATTCCGCGAGCTGCTGGCATCGAAGGTGGGCAAGGTCTACAGCGCCGTGCAGGAATTTCCCATGCACGCGACGATGTTCCAGCCCGTCGGCGGCATGGACAGGATCGCGTGGGGCTTCGCGCAGCGCCTGGGCCGCACGATCCGCCATGGCGCCGAGGTACAGGCGATCCGCCAGTCGCCCGACAAGGTCACGGTCACCGTCAAGGACACGAAGA
Source organism: Massilia sp. P2_C2 (assembly GCF_056404615.1). NCBI lineage: Bacteria > Pseudomonadati > Pseudomonadota > Betaproteobacteria > Burkholderiales > Oxalobacteraceae > Massilia > Massilia sp. P2_C2. The sequence continues at coordinate 16,444 of NZ_JBFUDR010000008.1, forward strand.
GCGGCAACGTGACGCACGTGACGGCCGATTACTGCCTGTGCACGATACCGCTGTCCGTGCTGCGCACCATCGACGCCGATTTCTCGGACGGGTTCAAGGGCGCGCTGAAGGCCGTGTCGTATGCGCCGGTCGGCAAGATCGGCCTGCAGATGAAGCGCCGCTTCTGGGAAGAGGACGACCACATCTACGGCGGCCACGTGCTCACCGACCTGAAAGGCATCAACACGATCTCGCTGCCGTCGTCCGGCTGGCAGTCGAAGAAAGGCGTGCTGCTCGGCTACTACCACTATGCGATCGACGCCATCGAAGTCAGCGCCCTCACGCCTGGCGAACGCGCCGAGTTCGCCGTGAGCGCGGGCGAGAAGATCTTCCCGCCCTATCGCGCCGCATTCGAGAACGCGTTCTCGGTGGCCTGGCACCGCGTCCAGTACAACCTGGGCGGCTGGGCCGAATGGGACGACGCGAGCCGCCAGAAGGCCTATCCGGTGCTGCTGGAGGGCGAAGGCCGCGTGCTGCTCGCGGGCGAGCACCTGAGCTACCTGACGGGCTGGCAGGCCGGTGCCATCGAATCGGCCTGGCAGCAGATCGAACGACTCCACGGGAAGGCAAGCGCATGAGCATCAAACACGTATTCGCCGCCGCGCTCGCGGCGTGCGCCGGCCTGTCCCACGCCGACACGATGGACGGCAAGAGCCTGTTCGCAAAGAACTGCGCCGCCTGCCACCAGCCCACCGGCCGCGGCATCCCCGGCGCCTTTCCCGCCCTCGCCGGCAACGCCTTCGTGCAGGGCGCCCCGGGCGACGTGACCACCGTGCTGCTGAAGGGCCGCGGCGGCATGCCGGACTTTTCCGGGAGCCTCGACGACGACGAGATCGCCCAGGTGCTGACCTACGTCCGGTCCAGCTGGGGCAACAGCGCGCCGCCCGTGTCCGGGCAGGACGTCGGCAGCACGCGCGCCGCCCTCGGCGTGGCGCCCGCATCGCACAGCCGTTTCGGCAACAAACACTGACCTATCGGAGTCCCATGAAAACGACAATGAGCCGCCACACCGCCGCCCTCGCGCTCGCCTGCGCCCTCGCTTGTACCCTGCCTTTGACCGCATCGGCAGCGCCTGCGATCGTGCGCCACAAAATCCCCAACTCCGACTTCCCGATCGCGCAGGCCGTCACGCTGCCGCCGGGGACGACCCTGCACTTCATCAGCGGCCAGGTGCCGCCCACGGTCGACAAGGCGGCCGATCCGAATTCGCCCGCCGCGTTCGGCGACACGAAGACGCAGACCGCCGGCGTGCTCGCGAAAATCAAGGAGATCCTGCAAGGCATGGGCCTGGCCATGGGCGACGTCGTCAAGATGCAGGTCTTCCTCGTCGGCGATCCGGCACGCAACGGCCGCGCCGACGTCGCCGGCTTCATGGAGGGTTATACGCAGTATTTCGGCGGCAGCCAGCCGAACCTGCCGGCGCGCGCCGTCGTCCAGGTGGCCGGCCTGTCGAATCCCGGCTGGCTCGTCGAGATCGAGGTCGTGGCCGCAAAAAAATAATCGGGGCAGCTCAACCCGCGGAGACATTCACTTCCAAAACATAGTTCAGATAAGGGATTCATATGCACAAGGCCATCCTCCATGCCGGCGTCGCCGCCGGTGTCCTGTCCTGCGGTCTCGGCGCCCATGCCGCCGACGACGACAAGCCGGCCGACGCGCCCGCCGCCGCCGCTGCGCCGGCGGCGGCGGCCGCCGAAGCAGGCCCGCTCAACACCGGTGTCGTGATCGTCACCGGCACGCGCGTCACGGGACTGAAAGCCGAGAACAGCGCATCGCCGATCCAGGTGCTGGACACGACGTCGCTGCAGCGCACGGGCCAGCCGGACCTGATCCAGGCGCTGGCGCAGAACCTGCCGTCGCTGACCGCCCAGGCCTTCGGCAGCGACATGGCCAACATGACGCTGTCGGCGCGCCTGCGCGGCCTGTCGCCGAACAATACCCTCGTCCTCGTCAACGGCAAGCGCCGCCACGGCACCTCGAACCTGTCCGTGCTGGGCGGGCCCTACCAGGGCGGCGCCGCGGCGGACCTGAACTACATCCCCGTCGCCGCCATCGACCACATCGAGGTGCTGCAGGACGGCGCCGCCGCGCAGTACGGCACGGATGCCATCGCGGGCGTGGTCAACATCATCCTCAAGTCGAACTACCGCAGCCTCACCGGCAACGTCAACGGGGGCGGTTATGGCGACGGCGGCGGCCACACGGGCGATGCCAGCGCCAACCTCGGCCTGGCCCCGTTCACGGACGCATTCCTCAGCCTGACGGTGGAGACGAAGTACCACGGCTTTTCCGACCGCGGCGGCATCGACCCGCGCGTCACCGATCCGGGCAACCTGGCCGCAATGCCGCAGCTGAAGGATGCACCGGGCTACCCGAACGTGAACCACATCTCCGGCGACGCGCAATACCGCCAGCACATCGTTGCCGCCAACTTCGGCGCCGACCTCACGCCCGACCTCACGCTGTACGGCTTCGCCACGTACGGCCACAAGAAGGCGGCCGCGTTCGAGAACTACCGCATGCCGAGCCGTCTGCCGGCCATCTACCCGCTCGGCTTCTCGCCGCAGGAGACGTTCAAGGAAAACGACTACGCGTACACGGCCGGCATCAAGGGCAAGCTGGCGGGCAACTGGAACTGGGACCTGTCGAGCACCTACGGCCGCGACGAGGCGAAGCTGGGCGTCGCGCACTCGGGCAACGTGTCGTTGTTCGCGGACACGGGCGCGACGCCGCTCGATTTCTACGCCGGCAAGTTCGTCGCCAGCCAATGGACGAACAACTTCGACCTGAACCACGAGTTCGCCGTGGGCTGGTCCACGCCGCTGAACGTCGCCATCGGCCTCGAGCACCGCCGCGACGAGTACGAGATCGGCGCCGGCGATCCGGCCTCGCGCTACAAGGAAGGCGCGCAATCGTTCCCCGGCTTTTCGCTGACGGACGCCGGCTCGCACAGCCGCACGAACAAGGCCGCGTACGTGGACGTGTCGGGCCAGCCGGTGGCGGGATGGACCGTCGACCTGGCTGCCCGCTACGAGCACTTCAGCGACTTCGGCAAGGCGAAGGTCGGCAAGCTGACGACCCGCTACGACTTTTCCCCGGTCGTCGGCCTGCGCGCCACGTATTCGAACGGCTTCCGCGCGCCCACGCTGGCCGAGGAATACTATTCCGCCACCAACGTGTCGCCGCGCAGCGCGTTCGTGCAGCTGGCGCCGAACTCCCCGGGCGCGAAGCTGGTCGGCGTCGACGGGCTGCGGCCGGAAGCGTCGACCAACATCAGCGCCGGCATCGTCATCAATCCGTCCACGAGCGCGTCCGTCACGCTGGACGCCTACCAGATCACGATCCGCGACCGCATCGTCGGGTCCGGTTCGCTGTACGGCTCCGGCGGCGCGGTGAATTCGCCGGCCGTCACGGCCGCCATCCTCGCCAACGGCAACGCGCTCGACCCGACCGTCGTCCAGACCGGCATCAACATCTTCTCGAACGCCGTCAACACGCGCTCGCGCGGCCTGGAATTCGTCGCGACGCTGAACAGCAACTATGGCGGCTGGGGCAAGGTCGACTGGTCGCTGGCGGCCAACTGGAACAAGGTCGACGTCATCAAGGTCAACCAGGCGCCCGCGCAGCTGCAGCCGCAGACGCTGCTGGACGCCACGGCGATCTCGGACCTGGAGACGGCCTCGCCGCGCGTGCGCGTGAACCTGGGCGCGCTGTGGAAATCGGGCGCGTGGACGATCAGTGCACGCGAAGCGTTCTACGGCAAGTCGTCGGAACTGCAGTCGTCGGACGGCGCCACGTACTACAAGACGGAAGTCAAGCCGGCTGCGATCACCGACCTGGAAGTCAGCTACCAGTTCACGAAGGCATGGACGCTGTCGGCGGGTGCGAACAACCTGTTCAACCAGTACCCGGACCACGTCAATGCGGGCCTGCTCGCCGAGCAGCGCGCGAACCTGGACAACGCGGCCGTTACCGTGTATCCGTCGTTCGCGCCGTTCGGCATCAACGGCGGTTATTACTACGCAAGGCTGGGATTCAAGTTCTGAGCACCGGCGCGGCATCGTGTCCGGAGGCGGCGATCCATGCGGAAACAGCGTGGTCGCCGCGTGCCAGCCTCGCACCAAAATGGCAACAGAACCGTGCAACAGGAAGTGCGTACGAACAAGAGGAGAGTACAATGAACAAGTCGTGACGCCACTCTGGCCAAGTGGAGCCGCACCGTGGCCCGCCTCGAGTGGATATCGGTTTAGTTCTACGACGAGGGCATATGTTGACGCTTCAACAGACTCTCCGGAACGCGCTCGCGTTCTCCTTCTCAGCCACCCTCGGCCCCTGGGCCGTCCCTGTTCATGCCCAGTCCGAACCCGGTCCTGCGGCCAGCCCGCCCCGTATTCCCGTCGTCGAGGTCACCGGCTCGCGCCTGAAACGCACGGACAAAGAAACCCCATCGCCCGTCGACATCATTTCGCGCGCCGACATCGAACGGTCGGGCAAGACGACGCTGTCCGACGTCGTGCGCTCGCTTACCGTGGACAACAACGGCTCGATCGGCCTCGGCAACATCAGCGGCTTCGCGATGGGATCCTCCGGCGTCGCGTTGCGCGGCCTCGCGGTGAATGCCACGCTGGTCCTCGTCAACGGCCGCCGCATGGTGCACTACGGCCTTGCCGACGACGTGCAGCGCACGTTCGTCAACCTGAGCGCGATTCCGCTGGACGCCGTCGACCGCATCGAAGTGCTGAAGGACGGCGCGTCGGCAATCTACGGCTCCGACGCGATCGCCGGCGTCGTCAACATCATCCTGCGCAGCCAGTTCAAGGGCGCCTCCGCCAACGTCAGCTACGGCTGGGCGCAGCACGGCGGCGGCGCGACGCCGCGGGCCAGCCTCACGGGCGGCATCGGCAACCTGGCCACCGATGGCTACAACCTGTTCGCCAACATCGAAGTCTCGCACCAGGGCAACGTCTCGAGCGGGGACCGGGCCGATCGCAAATGGATCGGCAACGGCGACCTGCGTCCGTACGGCTACGCGTTCACGGCCGGCGGACTGGGACCTAACCTCGGCGGCTGGTTCGACAATGCGACCGGGGCCTCGAACCCGAACCGCTTCGGCGCGGTCAGCCCCGCGACCGGCCCCGTCACCTGGCACCAGCTGCCGGGCTGCAACTCGACCATCGGCCTGCCGGCCGGCCTGGGTGGCTGCATCTACGACCGCACGAAGGAGTACGGCACGCTGCTGCCCTCGGAAGACAAGGTCAACATTTACGTGCGCGGCTCGATGCGGCTGTCGGACGCGATGGAGCCGTATTTCGAACTGGGCAGGTTTGCCTCGGACACGAAGTCGAGGTGGGTATTCGGCCCGACGGCGGCCAACGAATTGTGGATCGATCCGGCCACCAACCAGGTGAAGAACAATACCTTCCTGCCGCTGCCGGCGAGCCACCCGGACAACCCGCTGGGCACCGATGCGCTCCTCAGTTACCTGATCGCCGACGCGGGGTCGCGCAGCTTCGAGCATGACAGCGCGACCTGGCGCGCGCTGGTCGGCACGAAGGGCGAATGGTCCGGCTGGAGCTACGACACGGGCCTGCTGTACGGCCGCACGACGACCACGCGCATCCTGCGCGGCTTCATCCGCGACAGCGTGCTGCGCGCAGGGCTCGACGGCACGGGGCCGTTCGGCTACTACCGCCTCGGCGCCAACGCCGGCCTCAATCCGCCCGCGTTCTACCAGGCCCTGTCCCCGGAGATCTCGACCGACAACGTCGCCACGTTGACCTTGCTCGACTTCAAGGCCTCGCGCGACCTGATGATGCTGGCGGGCGGCCCGCTGGGCCTGTCGGTCGGCGCCGAGTACCGGAAAGAGACGCTGGACGCACCCGCGCCGCGCTACACCGATACCGGCGACATCGTCGGCTGGCCGTATTACGTCTACAGCGGCGAGCAGAAAGTGACTTCGGTATTCGCCGAAGCCCGGGCGCCGCTGACGACGACGCTGGAAATCGACGGCGCGGTGCGGGTCGACAAGGTGAAGAATTCGGAAACCTCGGTCACGCCGAAGCTGGGCATCAAGTGGAAGCCATGGAGCCAGCTGGTGTTGCGCGGCACCTATGCCGAAGGCTTCCGTGCGCCGAACGAAGTCGAGCAAGGCGCCAGCAACACCAACGCGGCGGCGCTCGACCTGGTCGGCAGCGGCTTCCTCACCGTCGTCAGGACGATCGGCAATCCCGACCTCAAGCCCGAGAAGGCACGCATGGTGACTCTCGGCGCGATCTACGAGCCGCGGCCCGCGACGAGCTTCGGCGTCACGTACTGGTGGCTCGAGCGCAGCAGCGAGATCAACGGGGCCGACCCGTATGCCATCCTGAACAACCCCTCGGCGTTCCAGGGCGCGTCCGTCGTGCGCGACAGCCAGGGCAATGTGCTCGAAGTGAGCGCGCCGTTCCAGAACAATTCCCGATCGCGCCTGCAGGGGCTCGACGTCGACGTCAACCACCGCCACCAGCTCGGCAACCTCGGCACCTTGAGCGCCAGGGTGACCTGGACCTACCTCGACTACTACAAGAAGCGGTTCGGCGACGGGCCGACGGTCGATTATGCCGGCACCCACGGACCGATGGTCGTCAGCGGCAACACGGGGACGCCGAAACACCGGCTGAATGCCGAACTGGCGTGGGAGCGCGGGTCGAACCGCCTGTCGACCGTCTTTTCGTACATCGGCAGCTATCTCAACAAGGACTTCCACGACGCGCCCTGCTTCAACCAGTTCGCCGACGGCACGCCGGCGCCGAACGACTGCCGCGTGGCCTCGTACAGCACCGTGAGCCTGCGCGGGAGCCATCGGTTCGACAAGCACACGGAACTCTATTTTTCCGTCAACAATGTGTTTGACAAGATCGCGCCGCTCGATCCGGCCGCGTACATCAACATGAACTTCAATCCCTCGTTCCACCTGAGCGGGGCAATCGGCAGGACGTTCGATATCGGTGTCAGACACGATTTCTAGCAACGGAGCCCACATGGACGCAGAGCCAGGCAGGCGCCCGTTCCGATCCGGACGGGCCATCGTCGCGACATTGGTCGCGCTGGGTGCGCTGCATTCTCTTCCGGCGCAGGGTGCGCCGGGCCCCGCCGCGGAAAAGACCCGGTACAACGAAGCCTTCCAGCGGTTCGGCGTCAGCGACGGCCTCGCCAACAACCTCGTGTTCGCGGTCGCGCAGGACAAGTACGGCTTCCTGTGGGCGACCACCCGCAACGGCATCTCGAAATTCGACGGTTCGGATTTCACGGTCTACCGCCCGGTGCCGCCGGGTGCGAAGCGGCAGGTCGCGCAGTTCTACCAGACGATCTACCAGTCCCGGGATGGCAGCCTGTGGTTCTGCTCGTGGGGGAACGGGCTGCTCAAGCTCGACATCGCCACCGAACAGTTCACCTTCTTCGCGCACGACGACGGCAAGCCGGACAGCATCGCCGGCAACAATGTCTGGTTCGCGTTCGAGGACAGGGACGGCATGATGTGGGTGTCGAGCGCGGGCGGCCTGTCGCGGCTCGATCCGAGGACCGGAAAGGCGACGGTGTACCGGCACGATCCGAAGCAACCCGACAGCCTGGCGAATCCGATCCCGACCCAGGTCGTGCAGGACAAGAACGGCATGCTGTGGGTGGGCACCTATGGCGGCGGCCTCGACCGCCTGGACCCGGCCACAGGCAAGTTCAGCCACTACCGCCACGACGAGCGCAACCCCAATTCGCTGGCCAACGATTCGGTCGAGGGCCTGTACCTGGACGACGACGGCACGCTGTGGATCGCCACCGATGGCGGCCTCAATCATTTCGATCCGAAGTCGGGCAAATTCATCCTGTTCCAGCACGATCCCAACGATCCGGGCAGCCTGTCGAACAACGCGGTGCTGAAGGTGATGCGCGACAGCCGCGGACAATTGTGGACCTCGAACTGGGGCGGCGGCATCCAGCGGATGGACCCGAAGACAGGCAAGTTCATCCATTACCGCTACAGCCCGGGCGACCCGTTGAGCGTGGCGTCGAACCTCACCGAATACATGATCGAGGCACAGGACCACGCCTTCTGGATCCCCACGTTCAACGGCCTCGTCCGCTACGACGAGGAATCCGGGCGCTTCCATTCCTCGTTGCAGCAGACGGGACTGACCGCCACGTCGGGACGCATGCTGGTGTCGGGCATGGTGCAGGATCGCCGCGGGCGGCTGTGGGTCGTCAGCGAGGATTCGGGCGCGACCCGCTACGACCCGGGGATGCAGTCGACCCGCCATTACCTGCCGCAGCCCGGCAACCCGCGCAGCCTGTCGGAAGTGGCGATCACCGCACTCGTGTGCGATCCGGACGGCACGATCTGGCTGGCCACCCGGGCCGGCCTCGACCGTTACGACGAGCGCACCGACGGTTTCGAACGGATCAAGCTGAGCCGCTATGCGCCCCCCGGCATGGGCGCCGCGGCGGACAGCACCATCAGCGACATGGTGGCCGACCGCGACGGCGTGCTGTGGATGGCGGTCTACGGCGTGGGCCTGCAACGCTTCGATCCGAAGCAGAAGCGTCTCACCCTGTACGAGCACAACCCGGCCGACCCGTCCAGCCTGGGCAACAACCTGACGAACGCCGTGCTGGCCGCCAGCGACGGCTCGGTCTGGGTCGCGGCCGATGCCGGCCTGAGCCGGCTCGATCCCCGCACCGGCAAGTTCACCAATTTCAGCGAAGAGGACGGCCTGTCCAGCCTGATCACCAACGACCTGGCCGAGCTGGCCGATGGCACCGTGCTGATCGCCACCGACGTGGGCGTCAACCTGTACGATCCGCGCACCCGCAAGTTCACCGTCTTTACGACGCGACAGGGCATGCCGAGCAATTACGTGATGTCGCTGGAGGGCGATGCGGACGGCAATATCTGGGCCGGCACCGACAAAGGCCTCGTGCGCATCACGCCTGCCACCGGCAAGGTCCGGGCCTATGATGCGCGCGACGGCCTGCCCAGCAACCAGTTCTGGAACCACTCCGTCTACCGCGCCCCGGACGGCACGATGTATTTCGGCACCACCAACGGCCTGACCACGTTCCGGCCCGACACGTTCAAGGACAATGCCGATCCGCCGCCGGTGTACATCACCGAGTTGTCGCTGTTCAAACACAAGGTCGTGGCCGGACCCGATTCCCCGCTGCGCACGAGCGTCCACCTGGCCAGGGAGATCAGTCTCGATCATAGCCAGTCGAGCCTGGGATTCAAGTTTGCCGCGCTGAACTACCGCTGGCCCGCCAAGAACCAGTATGCCTACCAGCTCGAAGGCTTCGACCATGGCTGGACCTATGTCGACAGCGCGCACCGGGAAGCGGCCTACACGAATCTCGCGCCCGGCAATTACGTCTTCCGTGTGAAAGCCTCGAACAACGACGGCGTCTGGAACGAGACCGGCGCGGCACTCGCCATCACCATCACACCGCCGTGGTGGCAGACCTGGACGTTCCGCGTCGTGATGGCATTGCTGGGCGCGGCGCTGATCCATGCGCTCTACCGCGTGCGAGTGCACCAGCTCGAGGCGCAGGCGCGCAAGCTGCAGCGCGTCGTCGACGAGCGGACGCACGACTTGCAGATCGCCAAGGAAAAAGCCGAGATCGCCAACCAGGTCAAGAGTACCTTCCTGGCCAACATGAGCCACGAACTGCGCACGCCGCTGAACGCGATCCTGGGCTATGCGCAGATCCTGCGCCGCGACGCCGGGCAGTTGAGCCGGCGCCACGCGTCCGGCCTGGCGACCATCCAGGACAGCGGCCAGCACCTGCTCAACCTCATCAACGACATCCTCGACCTGGCGCGGATCGAGGCCGGCAAACTGAGCCTGTATCCGACCGATTGCAACGTGCCCGCCCTGCTCGACCTGGTGAGCAAGATCATCCGCGTCAAGGCCGAGGAGAAAAGCCTGTCGTTCCGGTGCGATGCGGCGCCGGACCTGCCGGCCGACGTCAAGGCGGACGACAAGCGCCTGCGCCAGGTGTTGCTGAACCTGCTGTGCAATGCCGTGAAATTCACCGATCGCGGCGAAGTGAGCCTGCGCGTGCTGAACGTCGCGCACACGCCCGCGCAGCCGGACGGTGAAGCGGGTGAATCCGGTGCGCCGGACCGGGCACGGCTGCGCTTCGAAGTCGCAGACACCGGCATCGGCATGGACGCCGAACAGATGGCGTACCTCTTCAAGCGCTTCGAACAGGTCGGCGACGCGCAGCGGCGCGAAGGCGGCTCCGGGCTCGGCCTGGCGATCAGCCAGCAGCTGATCCGCATGATGGGCGGGAACATCGAGGTCGCGAGCCAACCGGGCAAGGGCAGCCTGTTCTGGTTCGAACTGGATTTGCCGGTTGCCCTCGTGAAGCGCACGTTCCAGCCCACGCAGAAGGTCACCGGCTACCAGGGCCCGCGCAAGAAGCTGCTGGTCGTGGACGACGTGCCGCAGAACCGCGTGCTGCTGATCGATGCGCTGCATCCGCTGGGCTTCGACGTGGTCGATGCCGAGAACGGCCAGGAATGCCTGGACCTGCTCGACGCCGTCAGCCCCGACCTGATCGTGATGGATGTGATGATGCCGGTGATGGACGGCCGCGCAGCGACGCGCGAGATCCGCAAGCGGCCGCGCTTCGCGCAGATTCCCATCGTCGCGTCCAGCGCCAGCGCCACGCGCGAGGACGAAATGCTCTGCTACGAGGCGGGCGCCGACGTCTTCGTGCCGAAGCCGATCGACAACGACGCGCTGCTGAAGATCATCGGCGAACGGTTGTCCCTGACCTGGACGACGACGACGGAACCTGCCCCGGGCGCGCCGGCGACGGACGCGGGCGCCGCGCAGGACGTCGAGCCCGTCGTCCTGCCCGAGGACGAGATCGAGGCGCTGTACCAGTTGGCCATGGTGGGCAACATGCAGAGCCTGTGTGCCCGCGCGGATTACCTGAAAGGCCTGGATGCGCGGTACGGCGCCTTCGCCCAGCAGCTGCGCGCGCTGGCGGAAAGCTATCAGTCGAAAGCCATCCTGGCCCTGGTGGGACGGCTGCGCAAGGCGCACGAGGCGGCGCGGGCGCCGGATCCGCAGCCTTGACTAGCGCAATGCGGCGCTCATCCTGCCGCCGCCAGTCGCCGCCACATAGTTCTGGTTCAACAGCAGGGTCATCGATTCCGCCGGCACCGCCTGGCTGTAATAGAAGCCCTGCGCGGACGGGCAGCCATGCGACGTGAGGAAGGACACGTGCTCGGCGCTGTCGACCCCTTCCGCGATGAGGTTCAGGTGCAGGCTGTGCGCCATCGCGATGATGGCCGTGACGATCGGCGCATCATGCGCATCCTCGTTGATGCCGATGACGAACGAGCGGTCGATCTTGAGGGCGTGGATCGGGAAGTTATGCAGATAGGAGAGGCTGGAATAGCCGGTGCCGAAATCGTCGATCGACAATTGCACGCCCATGCCGCTGAGCTGCCTCAGCACCGCGATGTTTTCGTCGCTGGGCTGCATCGTGATGCTTTCCGTGATTTCCAGCTCGAGCGCATCGGGCGGCAGGCCGGTCTCGTCGAGCACCTGGGCCACGCAATGCGTCAGGTTGCCCTGGGCGAACTGGATCGCCGACAGGTTGACCGCGATCCGCATGTCCGGATGGCCGCTGTCGCGCCAGCGCTTCAGTTGAGCACAGGCCTGGCGCAGCACCCATTCGCCGATCGGCACGATGATCCCCGTTTCTTCCGCGATGGCGATGAACTCGGCGCAGGAACGCGGCGCCTTGCCGGGCGGCGTCCAGCGCAGCAGCGCTTCCGCCGAAAAGATGCGGCCGCTCTCCATGTCCACCTGAGGCTGGTAGTACACGGAAAACTCGTTCTGCGCGAGCGCCTGGCGCAGCTGGTTCGTGGCCGCCATGCGCCGCTTGGCCGCCTCGTGCAGCGCGGGCGTGAAGAACTGGTAATTCCCGCGGCCTTTCTGCTTGGCCTGGTACATGGCCGCGTGGGCCGCGCGCAGCAGCGCGGACGCATCGCTGCCGTCGGACGGGAACAGGCTCACGCCCATGCTGGCGCCGACGTGCAGCTTGTTGTCGTCGACGAAGAACGGCTGGCTAAGCCCTTCGAGGATCTTGTTGGCCACCAGCGCGGCGTCGTTGCTGCCGCGCAGCGCGGCCAGGCAGATGCCGAACGCATTGCCGCCCAGGCAGCCGAGGCTGTCGCCCTCGCGCGTGCATTCCTGCAGGCGCGCCGCGACGGCCTGCAGCAGGCGGTCGCCGACCTGGTTGCCCAGGGAATCGTTGATGGTCTTGAAGTGGTCCAGGTCGATGTGCAGCTCTGCGACCAGTTCGTCCTGGTGCCGGCGCGCCTGGGCGATCGCCTGGTTGATCCGGTCTTCCAGCAACAGGCGGTTGGGGAGTCCCGTCAGCGCATCGTGGTGCGCCATGAAGTCGATCCGCCGTTCTGCCTGGTTGTAGGCGGCGATCTTTTCTTCCAGGATGGTATTGGTCCGGACCAGTTCGGCGGTCCGCTCGGCCACCCGCTCTTCCAGCGCATTGTTGGCGGCCTGCAGGTCTTCTTCGGCGCGGCGGCGCATGGCGATTTCCTGCTGCAGCTGCGCGTTCTGTTCGGCCAGGAGTTTCTGCGCGTGACGCAGCGCGAGGTGCGTCGTGACGCGCGCCCAGACTTCGTCGATCTGGAAGGGCTTGGTGACGTAGTCGACGCCGCCGGAGGAAAAGCCCGAGATCTTGTCCTGGACTTCGGACAGGGCCGTCATGAAGATCACGGGAATGTCGCGCGTCGTCTCGGAGGCCTTCAGGCGGCGGCAGGTCTCGAAGCCGTCCATGCCGGGCATCATCACGTCGAGCAGGATCAGGTCGGGCCGCACGAATTCGGCGCGCGCCAGCCCCTCCTCGCCTTCCTGGGCGACGGCCACGCGAACCTTGCGGCCTTCGAGATACTCCACCAGGATCCCGACATTGGCGGGTGTGTCGTCGATAATCAGGACGGTCGGAGTGTCCACATCCGATGGCAAGACAGGAATTGTCATAATACCAACAGGAGCTCAGCAACGTTCATGATCGGGGCCGTCCGCTGAGAAAATCCAACTCGCAGGGACACCGTGTGTACGTCAATTCTATCAAATCCTAATATACTGACAACCGTCAAATGCTGATGTGGTTTTCTGGCACCAAATCTTTCCTGAACTACCTGATCGCGCCGGCAGCGCCGCCCCGCAATCCTTGCAGAACCTGGCGTCGGCCTCGTGACCCGTACTGCCGCAGGCGTCGCAGGCGCGTGGCGGGCGCGCTGCACGCGCCGCGCCGCCGCGGCGATCGTTGCGGCGCAAGGTCATCTCGGCCGTCACGATCCCGGTCGGCACGGCCAGGATGCCCCAGCCGAGCAGCATCATGAACGACGCGATCGCCTTGCCCAGGTTCGTATGCGGCGTGATGTCGCCATAGCCCACCGTCGTCATCGTCACCGTCGCCCAGTACATCGCGACGGGAATGCTCGTGTAGCCGTTCTTCGGCCCCTCGACGACGTACATCATGGTGCCGAGGATCAGGATCGCCATCAGCACGACGGACAGGAACACGAGGATCTTGCGGCGGCTGGCCGCAAGCGCTTCGCCCAGGCGCGTGTATTCCTCGATGTACAAGGTGAGCTTGAAAATGCGGAAGACGCGCAGCAGGCGGAGGATGCGGATGTCGAGCAGCAATTCCGCGCCCGGCATGAGCAGCGAAAAATACGAGGGCAGGATGGCCAGCAGGTCGATCACGCCAAAAAAGCCGCCCGCGTAGCGCCACGGCCGCTGCACGCACACGAGGCGCGCCACGTATTCCGCCGTGAACAGCAGGGTGAAGCCCCATTCGCACGCGCCCAGCAGCGCGTCGTGGTCGCGGTGCAGCCTGGGCACGCTGTCCAGCACGACGACGAGGATGCTCGCCAGGATCGCGGCCACGAGGGCGATGTCGAAGCGGCGGCCGGCCGGGGTGTCGGCCTCGAAGATGACGTCGTACATGCGCCGCCGCAGGCCCGGCGGCGGCTTGCCGTACGCGACCGGGGCCTGCTGGACGTACGGCCGCGTGCCTTCGCCGTCGCCCTCGGGTGTCATGGTGCGAACGGCGTCGTGGGCGGCCCTTTCAGCTCGATGGTATTGCCTTCCGGGTCCTGCAGGTAGATCGACGGGCCTTCGCCCTCGGCGCCGAAGCGCGGTGCCGCCGGTCCCGCCTCCACGTCGTGCGCAGTCAGGTGGGCGCGGATCGCCGCCTCGTCGAACGGCTCGACGCGCAGGCAGAAATGGTCCACGTTGCGCCCTTCCCTGCCGGGCGCGACGCCGCCCATCGCGCCCAGCTTGCCGGCTATCGGGATCAGGTCGATCATCGAGCTGCCGGCCCGCAACTGCACGAGACCGATCTCGTCCTGGCGCCGCACTTCGCGGCAAGCCAGCACGTCGCCATAGAAGCGCAGCATGCGCGCGAGATCCACGACGCGCAGCACGATGTGGTCGATTTCCCGGACCGCGATCGGGTTGCGTGCGGCATCAGTCGGCATGGCGTTCCACCCACGTCGCGAAGCATTCCATGAACTGCTGCAGGAACGTTTTAAGGCTCTCGTCCGTCAGCTGGTCGCCGTCGAACTTGTTGCCGATGCCGCCGATATAGGCTTCCGGCGACTGCATGCAGGGCATGTTGAGGAACACGAGGGACTGGCGCAAGGCGTGGTTGGCGCCGAAACCGCCCAGCGCGCCCGGCGAGTTGCTGACGACGGCGCACGGCTTGCCCGTCCAGGCGGCCTGACCGTAGGGGCGCGAGCCGACGTCGATCGCGTTCTTCAGCACGCCCGGCAGCGAACGGTTGTATTCCGGCGTGCAGAACAGGACGCCATCGGCCTCGCGGATGCGGGTGCGGAACTCGGCCCAGGTGGCGGGCGGCGTATCGGTCTCGTCGTCCTGGTTGTACAGAGGCAGCTGGGAGATGTCGACGATGTCCAGTTCCAGCGTGGGCGGCGCGGCCAGCATCAGGCTTTTGGCCAGCTTGCGGGTGTACGACTCCTTGCGCAGGCTGCCGACGAGCACTGCGATCTTACGTGTTGCCATGACGGTCCTTTCGTTCCATGGTTGTCCTGCAATGCCTAAAGTTTAACGATTTTCCGCGCGGACCGTATTTTCCGCCCTTTCCGCCGTTCAGATGCGCCTACGCCGGTATTCGTCGAGGAAGGTGCGCACCTCGCGCGGCGTCAGCACGCGCACGGGGTCGCCATGCCACGCGTACAGGAACGGCGGCCCGCCGGCACGGTCCGTCAGCCTGGCGCGGATCAGGAAGCGTGTACCGGCCGGGTAGCGCGCCGGGTCGGACAGCGCGCGCGAGCACTGCACGCGCATCGACGTCGCATAGGCCTGCCCCGCCATCGGCTTGATGCGCAGCCGGCCCGTGCGCGCGTCAGGCACCGATTCCACGGCCACGTCGCGGTAGGCCCACGGATCGCGCGCCATCGCTTACGCTTCCGCCGCTGCGGCCGCGGCGCCCGGCGCGGAGGCCGGTTTCGCCTCGCGGATCGGCAGGTTCGCCAGGGCAGCCAGCAACGCCAGCGCGATGTCCGCGTACCACATCCACGTGTAGTCGCCGAAGCGCACGAACGCGAGGCCGCCGAGCCACGCGCCGAAGAAGCCACCGATCTGGTGCGACAGCAAGGTGAGCCCGAACAATGTCGCCAGGTAACGCATGCCGAACAGCTTGCCGACGAGGCCCGCCGTCGGCGGCACCGTGGCGAGCCAGGTGAAGCCGAGGGCGGCCGCGAACACGTAGAACGTCCACGCCGACTTCGGCGCCAGCAGGTACGCGGCGATGATGACGGCGCGGCTGCCGTACATCAAGGCAAGCAGCCATTTCATGCGGTAGCGCTGCGCCAGGCTGCCTGCCGTCAGCGAGCCGGCGATGTTGAACAGGCCGATCAGGCCGAGCGCGGTGGCGGAGACGCCGGCCGGCAACCCGCACAACGCCACCTCGCCGGGCAGGTGCGTGACGAGGAAGGCGATGTGGAAGCCGCACGTGAAGAAGCCGGCATGCAGGCACAGGTAGCTGCGGTCGCGCAACGCGTCGCGCACCTGGCGCCCGAGCGTGACGTCGGGCACGGCGCCGTGGCCGATGGCGGTCTGTGCCGGCGGTCTGCCGCGCAGGGGCCACGCCAGCGGGATCGTGAACAATGTGGTGGCGGCCAGCGCCAGCATCGCCGTGACCCAGCCCGCGCTGGCGATCAGCATCTGCACGAGCGGTGCGAACACGAACTGGCCGAACGAGCCGCCGGCGTTGATGAAGCCGGACGCGAACGCGCGCCGTTCGGGCGGCAGGCGCTGCGCCGTGGCGCCGATGAGGATCGAGAAGCTGCCCGCGCCGGCGCCGCTGGCCGACAGGATGCCCAGCGTGACGAGCAGGCCCCATTGCGTGGAGACGAACGGCGTGGCCGCGAGGCCGCCGGCCAGCAGTACGGCGCCCAGCACGATCACGCGTGCCGAGCCGTATTTGTCGGCGACGGCGCCGAACACGGGTTGCGACGCGCCCCACATGAACTGGCCGACGGCCATGGCGAAACTGATCGAGGCGACGCCCAGGCCGGTCGCCGTGTTCAGCGGCGACAGGAACAGGCCCGTCGTCAGGCGCGCGGCCATCGTGATCATCAGGATGGCGCTGGCGGCCAGGATCAAACCCCAGGCGGCGCGCGGGTTGGTCGCGGTCATGTCGTCCCCAAATTATTGCGGAACCGACATGATGCCATCATTCCACCAACGGCGTAGGGTGGGCACCCCTGTGCCCACGCGGACGTTCGCCGCCCGCATGCGTTCGCGTGGGCACGGGGTGCCCACCCAACGTCCCCGATGCGGACGCTCAGGCCTGCGCCCGGATCAGCAACGCCGTCGCCTGCGCCGCCATGCCCTCTTCGCGCCCGAGGAAGCCGAGCTTCTCGTTCGTCTTGGCCTTGATGTTCACCTGCTGCGGCGACACGCCGATGTCCTCGGCGATGCGCGACACCATCTGCGGGATGTGCGGCGCCATCTTCGGCTGTTGCGCGATGATGGTCGCGTCGACGTTTCCGATGGTGTAGCCGGTGCCCAGCACGCGGTTCGCCGCTTCGCGCAGCAGCACGCGCGAGTCGGCGCCGGCGAACATGGGGTCGGTGTCCGGGAAATGCTTGCCGATATCGCCCAGGCCGGCGGCACCCAGCAGCGCGTCGATGATGGCGTGCAGCAGCACGTCGGCGTCCGAATGGCCCAGCAGGCCCAGACGGTGCGGGATGGTGACGCCACCGACGATCAGTTTGCGCCCCTCGACGAGCGCGTGGCAGTCATAGCCGGTACCGATACGGAACGGCGGAGTCGGGTTGTACGATGCGAGAGCCATGATGTTCTTTACACGCCTTACACGAATTCAGGTTGGGACACTGTCAGGTACATCTCGGCGATCCGGATGTCGTCAGGCAGCGTCACTTTGAGATTGCGGGGATGCCCTTCCACCAATCTTGGGCTCAATCCGAGGGCTTCAACCGCACTGGCATCATCGGTAATCGCCGCCGGATCTTTAGCGGCCGCGAGCGCTTCGCGCAGCAATTGATAACGGAACATCTGCGGGGTCTGGGCCAGCCACAGGCCGTTGCGGGGCACGGTCCCGCACGCCTCGCCATCGATGCCRCGCTTGACCGTGTCGACCACGGGCAGCGCCAGCAGGCCGCCGGCCGGGTGGTCGCCCGTGTCCGTGATCAGTTTCTCGATCAGTTCGGCCGTCAGGCCGGGACGCGCGGCGTCGTGTACGAGCACCCAGTCGGAGCTAGACAGCGTATTCGCGAGCACGGCCAGGCCGTTGCGCACGGACTCCATGCGGCTGGCGCCGCCGCAGCGCAGGACCGTCACGCCGTGGTTTGGCGCGACGGTGTCGATATAGGGGTCGTCCGGGCTCACGACGACAAATGTGTGTGCAATGAGCTCGCTGGACAGGAAGGCATCGAGCGTGTGCCTGAGCATGGGCTTGCCGCCGATCTTCAGATACTGCTTGGGGCTGCTCGCTCCCATGCGGGCGCCGACGCCGGCAGCGGGAATGAGGGCGAAATAACGTGGTGCTTGAGTCATGTAAATTAGTCTACGATCGCGGACGTCTTGTCGATCCAATAAGGGACTGTACCTCACCTTGGCAAACTTTGCTCAGTCGCGCATATTCCTGCGGGCTGTCGATGGCGACCTGCAGCTTTTCCACGCGGCCCATTTCTCCTTTAATGTAATGCATCCAGTTGCGGTCGATCTCGCGCTGGAGCAGGATGCGCGATTCACCGGTGCGCGCATACAACGGTTTGCCGGCAAAACGCCCGCCCAGCCTCGCGCGCACCCGCTCTTCCACTTTCGGCAGATAGTCCAGGTAAGACTTGAGATGGCGCATTTCGTGCGCAAGTATTTCGCGGTACGCGCACGACTCCGGCTCGAACTCGCGGCCGACGTACACGACGATGGGCTGGTAATACAGGGTAACGGCGATGCGCGGCATCACGCATTCGGTGCGGCCGCCCGGCGACGCCAGCAGCGTGCCGTCGACCTGGATCGCCACGCGCGATTCGGTGCGCGTCAGGCCCAGCACAAAGCCGTTGCGCACGCCCGGACGCTTCATCCGCGTGAGGTCGCGGTAGGACACCGTGTTGTCGATGTGCCAGCCGCTTGCGCGCGTGGAAAACGTGGCACCGGCGTCGCGGGCCGCGTCGTCGCAATCCGCCTCGAACGTCGTGCGCGCGGACGCGAGGCCGCTCGCCGCGAGCAGCGCCAGGCTTAGCGCGGCGACGTGCACCTTATTCAGGCTTCCATGTACCGGCGGCAAACTTCTCCAGCCAGAACGTGCCGATCACCGTTTTCACGTCGGTGATCTCGCCACGCCTGACCATCTCCAGCGTCTCGGGGATCGTGGTCGTGAAGGTCTCGAGGAACTCGCCGTCGTCCAGTTTCGCGTCGCCCGCGGTCAGGCCGCGCGCGAGGAACAGGTCGAGGTGCTCGTCGGAATATGCGATGGCATTGTGGATCGTGCAGACGTAATGCCAATCCGTCGCGGTATAGCCCGTCTCCTCTTCCAGTTCGCGCTTGGCGCACGCGAGCGAGGCTTCGCCCGGGTCGATCTTCCCGGCCGGGAATTCGATGAAGACCTGGTCGTTCGGATAGCGGTACTGGCGTTCGAGCAGCACGCGGCCGTCGTCGAACAGCGCGAGGATCACGACGGCACCGGGATGGCGGATGAATTCGCGTTGCGTGATCTTGCCGTCGGGGAGTTTCACGCGGTCGCGCGAGACTTTGAGGAAATGGCCGTCGTAGGCGAGCTCGCTGTCGACTTGTACTTCTTTGAGATGATCGTCCATGGAGGCTCCGGTACTTGTTGTTGAATGCACCGGCGCCATGGACGTCGGTGCTCAGCCGCGGCGCTTGCGGAGGTATCTTAAAACGAAACCCGGAAAGGCCAACACGAGAAACAGGCAGGCGGTGATCGCGTAGAACTCCCAGGTCTGGGTGAACGCGGTACCGATGCGGGATTCGAGGGCGTGGGCCAGCGCGCCGACGATGAAGTATAAAACAGCCAACTCGAACAGGCGCACGACGAAGTATTTCCCGTGCTTCCTGTTCAGTAGAGGCTTCACGGGAATGAAGCCGAACATGCTCTCGTTGAGGAACGGCAGGTTGGCGAACGCGAGTGCGACCGCGATCACCAACCAGCTGGCCAGGGAGACGTCCACCGAGGCCTTACGACTTCAGGGTCAGCGTCATGGCCGACAGGCAAGCCGCCAGCAGCGGGCCCGGCAGCACGCCCAGCAGGACGACGAGGATGCCGTTCAGCGACAGCACGACGCGCATGTCGAGCGGGGTCGAGATCGGCGACGCATCGGCCACCTCGTCGAACCACATGACCTTCACGACGCGCAGGTAGTAGAACGCACCCACCAGCGAGGCCGCCACGGCGATGATCGCGAGCCACAGCTGGCCCGAACCGACGACGGCATCCAGCACGGCCCACTTGGCCATGAAACCCATCATCGGCGGCACACCGGCCAGCGAGAACATCAGGGCGGTCATGACGAGCGCGTACCACGGGCTGCGCTTGGCCAGGCCCTTGAAGTCGGCCAGGGTGTCCGCTTCGAAGCCCGAGCGCGCCAGCATCATGATGATGCCGAAGCTGCCCAGCGTGGTCAGCACGTAGGTGATCGTGTAGTACATCGAGGCGCTGTAGGCGGTGGCGATGTTCGCGAAATTCGCGGTATCGCGGGTGCCGACGACGCCGGCCATCATGCCCAGCAGGACGAAGCCCAGCTGCGCGATGGTCGAGTAGGCCAGCATGCGCTTCAGGTTCGATTGCGCGATCGCGGTCAGGTTACCGATCACGAGCGACGCCACGGCCAGGGCCAGCAGCATCTGCTGCCAGTCGATCGCCAGCGGCAGCAGGCCTTCGACCAGGATGCGGATCATCATCGCGAACGAGGCCAGCTTCGGCGCGGCGCCCAGCAGCAGGGTGACCGCGGTCGGCGAGCCCTGGTACACGTCCGGCACCCACATGTGGAACGGCACGGCGCCCAGCTTGAAGGCCATGCCGGCCACGACGAACACGAGGCCGAACACGAGGATCGTGTGGTTGGCGGCGTTGCTCGACACCAGCTTGGCGATCGTCGTGATGTCCAGCGAACCGGTGGCGCCGTAGATCATCGAGATACCGTAGAGCATGAAGCCCGACGCAAGCGAACCGAGGATGAAGTACTTCATCGCGGCTTCGGTCGAGGTCGCGTGGTCGCGGCGCATTGCCACCAGCGCGTACAGCGACAGCGACATCATTTCCAGGCCCAGGTAGATCGGCAGCATGTTGTTACCAGAGATCATGATCATCTGGCCCAGCATCGTGAACAGCGCGAGCACGTAGAACTCGCCGCCCATGTTGCCGGACATCATGCCGCGCTCGCCGGTGTACTGGCGCGAGTACACGAGCGTGACGCCGACCGCCAGGTAGGTGAACAGCTTGAGCAGGTTCGCCATCGGATCCGACACGAACATATTGTAGAACGTGTAGGTCGTCGTGCCGGCCTTGAAGTCGGCATAGGTGATCACTGCGCAGCCCACCAGCGTGAGCAGCGACAGGATGTAAGTCAGGGTGCGCTTGCCCTCCTTCTGGAACATGTCGATCAGAAGGATGGCGCAGGACGCGATGACCAGGAAGATTTCTGCAGAGACCGGCCCCAGGTTGTTGGCGGCCAGCACGGCTTGGGTGTTAATCATCGGATTCATTTCGTTGTTGTGCCCTATCGAGTCAATGCGCGATCAGTGCGCGGCGACCGTGGCGACGGCCTGCGCCGGCAGCTTGCTGACCGACACGTGCTGCAGCAGGTCGGCCACGGACACTTGCATCGTGTCGGTGAACGGCGCCGGGTACAGGCCCATGTAGATGGTCAGCAGGGCGAGCACGCCCAGCATGGCGAATTCGCGGCCGTTCAGGTCCAGCAGTTCGGCCACGTGCTTGTTGCCGATCTTGCCGAACACGACGCGCTTGACCATCCACAGCGAGTACGCCGCGCCCAGGATCAGGGCGGTGGCGGCCAGGAAGCCGGTCCAGAAGTTGAACTTGACGGCGCCCAGGATGACCATGAATTCACCGACGAAGCCCGAGGTGGCCGGCAGGCCGCAGTTGGCCATCGCGAACAGCACGGAGAATGCGGCGAACTTCGGCATCGTGTTGACGACGCCGCCGTAGTCGGCGATCTGGCGCGAGTGCATGCGGTCGTACAGCACGCCGATGCACAGGAACATGGCGCCCGACACGAAGCCGTGCGAGATCATCTGGACGATGCCGCCCTGCACGCCGATCTCGTTGAAGATGAAGAAGCCGAGCGTGACGAAGCCCATGTGGGCGATCGACGAGTACGCGACCAGTTTCTTCATGTCGGCCTGCACCATGGCGACGAGGCCGATGTAGATCACGGCGATCAGCGACAGGACGATGACGAGCGGGGCCAGGTAGTGTGAGGCGTCAGGCGCGATCGGCAGCGAGAAACGGAGGAAACCGTAGCCGCCCAGCTTCAGCATGATCGCGGCCAGCACGACGGAACCGCCGGTCGGCGCTTCCACGTGGGCATCCGGCAGCCAGGTATGCACCGGCCACATCGGCACCTTGACGGCGAACGCCATCAGGAACGCCAGGAAGATCAGGACCTGTTCCTTCATCGACAGCGGCAGCTGATGCCATGCCAGGATGTCGAAGCTGCCGTTCGATTTGTTGTACAGGTAGATGATCGCGATCAGCGTCAGCAGCGAGCCCATGAACGTGTACAGGAAGAACTTGAATGCCGCATACACGCGGTTCGGGCCGCCGAACACGCCGATGATGATGAACATCGGGATCAGCGTCGCCTCGAAGAAGAAGTAGAACAGCAGGCCGTCCAGCGCGACGAACACGCCGATCATCAGGCCCGACAGCAGCAGGAACGAACCCATGTACTGGGCGACACGTTCCTCGATCACTTGCCAGGCGGAGATCACGACGATGATCGTGATGAACGCGGTCAGCGGCACGAACCAGAGGCTCAGGCCGTCGATGCCCAGGTAGTACTGGATGTTGAAACGCTCGATCCAGGCGGCTTTTTCCACGAACTGCGGGCCGTGGGCCGTAGTGCTGAACTGCGTGAACAGCGGGATCGTCGGCAGGAAGCTGACGATCGCGCCGACCAGCGACAGCACGCGGGTGAAGCCCGCCTTGCTGTCGCGGCCCACCGCCAGGATGATCACGCCGAACAGGATCGGCAGCCATACTGACAGGCTCAGGTAAGGAGGAAAGGTAGAAATCGTAGACTGCATCTTGTTTTTCTCTCTTTTAAGCGTGCCAGAACGGGAAGAAGTACAGCAGCGTACCCAGCACGCCCAGGATCATCACGAACGCATAGTGGTAGATGTAACCAGTCTGGAACGTACGGACGATGGTCGAGAACCAGCCGACGAGCTTCGCCGAGCCGTTGACGACGAGGCCGTCGATCAGCGCGCGATCGCCCACCTGCCACAGGCCCTTGCCCGTCAGGCGTGCGCCGCCGGCGAAGACGATCTCGTTGAACTTGTCCATGTAGTACTTGTTGTCCAGCAGCGTGTGGATCGGACGCAGGGTCTTGTAGAACCAGGCCGGCACACGCGGGTTCACCATGTAGCAGTAGTACGCGGCGACGACACCGCCCAGGGCCAGGATGAACGGCAGCGACGTGAACGCGTGCACGCCCATCGCGGCGGCGCCGTGGAATTCGTGCGCCAGTTCTTCCATTGCCGGGTGACGCTCCGCGTTGATGACGATGGCGTTCTTGAAGAAGTCGCCGAACAGCATCGGGCCGATCGCGAAGAAGCCGATGATGACGGACGGGATCGCCAGCAGGACCAGCGGCAGCGTAACGACCCACGGCGACTCGTGCGGCTTCTGGCCCGGGGCCAGGCCGTGGTGGCCGTGGTCGTCCTCGTCCTCTTCGTGATGGGCAGTGGCCTCGTGCAGTGCGGTCGGGTCCTTGCCTTCGCCATCGTGAGCATGGTCGTCATGGTGCGCGTGGTGGTGGTCGTGCCGGTGCGACGCCTCGCCGTGCGCCTTGCCGAAACGCTCTTCACCGTGGAACACGAGGAAGTACATGCGGAACGAGTAGAAGGCGGTCACGAACACACCGGCGATCACGGCGACGTAGGCGAAGACCGCGCCGGCCATGCCCGCTTCCTTGGCGGCAGCAACCGCTTCGATGATCGAATCCTTCGAGTAGAAACCGGCGAAGAACGGCGTACCGATCAGTGCCAGCGAGCCCAGCAGCGACGTGATCCAGGTGATCGGCATGTACTTGCGCAGGCCGCCCATGTTGCGCATGTCCTGGTCGTGGTGCATGCCGATGATGACGGAGCCGGCACCGAGGAACAGCAGCGCCTTGAAGAACGCGTGGGTCATCAGGTGGAACACGGCGACGTTGTAGGCCGAGACGCCCAGTGCGACCGTCATATAGCCCAGCTGCGACAGCGTGGAGTACGCGACGACGCGCTTGATGTCGTTCTGGATGATGCCCAGGAAGCCCATGAACAGCGCGGTGATCGAGCCGATGACTACGATGAACGACAGTGCCGTATCCGACAGCTCGAACAGCGGCGACATGCGGGTCACCATGAAGATACCGGCCGTCACCATCGTTGCGGCGTGGATCAGTGCCGAGATCGGGGTCGGACCTTCCATCGAGTCCGGCAGCCAGACGTGCAGCGGGAACTGCGCCGACTTGCCCATCGCGCCGATGAACAGGCAGATGCAGGCAGCCGTCAGCAGCGGCCAGCCGATGCCCGGCACGGTCATGCCGGCGAGTTGCGCCGATTTCGCGAACGTCTCGTCGTAGTTCATCGTGCCGGTGGCGGCCAGCAGCAGGCCGATGCCGAGGATGAAGCCGAAGTCGCCGACGCGGTTCACGAGGAATGCCTTCATGTTCGCGAAGATCGCGGTCGGACGCGTGTACCAGAAGCCGATCAGCAGGTACGAGACCAGGCCCACCGCTTCCCAGCCGAAGAACAGCTGCAGGAAGTTGTTGGACATGACCAGCATCAGCATCGAGAACGTGAACAGCGAGATGTACGAGAAGAAGCGGTTGTAGCCGTCGTCTTCCGCCATGTAGCCGATCGTGTAGATGTGGACCATCAGCGAGACGGACGTGACGACGCACATCATCATCGCGGACAGCGCGTCGATCTTGAAGCCGACCGTCATCTTCATGGTGCCGACCGTCATCCAGGTGTAGACGTCGCCGTTGTACGTGGCGCCATCGATGACCTGGTTCAGCGTCATGATCGAGATGACCATGGCGATGAACACGCCCAGGATGGTCGCAGAATGCGATACCACCCGGCCGACCACATTGCCGAAGAACTTGGTGCCGAGCAGGCCGGCGATCGCCGAGCCCGCGAGCGGCGCCAGTGGCACCGCCAGCAAGAGATTAGGGTTAATTTGCCCCGCCATTTTGAACCTTTGTCGTATTTATCAGGAGATCAGGAGGTTGACAGACAAACCGCTTAGCCCTTCAGGCTGTCGAGGTCTTCCACGTTGATCGTGTCCAGGTTACGGAACAGGACCACCAGGATCGCCAGGCCGATCGCCGATTCGGCGGCCGCGACAGTCAGGATGAAGAACACGAAGATCTGCCCTGCCGCGTCGCCCAGATAATGCGAGAACGCCACAAAGTTCAGGTTCACCGCCAGCAGCATCAGTTCGATGGCCATCAGCAGGATGATGATGTTCTTCCGGTTCAGGAAAATGCCGATCACCGAGATCGCGAACAGGATCGCGCCCAGGATCAGGTAATGAGCGAGCGACAGGGTCATTGCGCCTCCTTGGTGTTCGCTTGTGCAGCAGCGGCGGCAGCGGCAATGGCGGCCTCGTCGATTGCTTTCTGATTCACCGTCTGCATCTTGACGATCTTCAGACGGTCGTTACGCTTGACGCGGACGGCGAGGCCCGGGTCGATGGCTTTGGTGTCCTTGCGCTTGCGCAGGGTCAGCGCCACGGCGGCGATGATGGCGACCAGCAGGATCAGGCCGGCGATCTCGAAACCGTAGATGTACTGGGTGTAGATCAGGCGGCCCAGTTCGTGGGTGCCGCCGATGTGGCCGACGGAAGCCTCGGCCGGGGCGTCGCCCTGGCCCAGGAAGCCGCGCCACAGGACGGTGGCCATTTCCAGCACGATCAGCGCGCCGACGCCGGACGCCACCGGCAGGTAGCCCCAGAAGCCTTTGCGCATGCGGTCGATGTTAATGTCGAGCATCATCACGACGAACAGGAACAGCACCATCACGGCGCCGACGTAGACCAGTACCAGCACGATGGCCAGGAACTCGGCCTTGAGCAGCATCCAGAGACCGGCAGCGTTGAAGAACGCGAGCACCAGGAACAGCGCGGCGTGCACCGGGTTCTTGGCGGTAATAACGAGCAACCCGGCCAGCACCAGCACGACCGAGAACGCGTAGAACAGAACAGTTGTAAATTCCATGACTTTACGCAGGAGCCCTTTTTTTGTTAGCGGTACTTGGCATCGGCTTCGCGCGCGGCGGCGATGTCGTTCTCGTAGCGATCACCCACGGCCAGCAGCATTTCCTTGGTGTAGTACAGGTCGCCGCGTTTCTCGCCGTGGTACTCCAGCACTTGCGTCTCGACGATCGAGTCGACCGGGCACGATTCTTCGCAGAAGCCGCAGAAGATGCACTTGGTCAGGTCGATGTCGTAGCGCGTCGTGCGGCGGGTGCCGTCTTCGCGCTGCGCCGATTCGATCGTGATGGCCATCGCCGGGCACACGGCTTCGCACAGCTTGCACGCGATGCAGCGCTCTTCCCCGTTCGGGTAGCGGCGCAGCGCATGCAGGCCGCGGAAGCGCGGCGAGATGGGGGTCTTTTCCTCGGGATACTGGACCGTGATCTTGCGCGAGAACGCGTACTTGCCGGTCAGGGCCAGACCTTTAATCAGCTCGGACAGCATCAGGCTGCCGAGGATCTCTTTAACTCGTGTCATTTTGTGTGCTTCCTTACTTCCAGATGTTCCACGGCGTCTGCATCCAGCCGGCGACCAGCACCAGCCAGATCAGGGTCAGCGGAATGAACACTTTCCAGCCGAGACGCATGATCTGGTCATAGCGGTAGCGCGGGAACGTGCCGCGGACCCAGATGAACAGCGAGACGATCAGGAACATCTTGGCAAACAGCCAGAAGAAACCGCCGAAACCGCCGCCGAATTCAAGGAACGAGAACGGTGCGGACCAGCCGCCCAGGAACATGATCGATGCCAGGGTGGCGACGAGGATCATGTTGGCGTACTCGGCCAGCATGAACATCGCGTACGACATGCCCGAGTATTCGACCATGTGGCCGGCCACGATCTCCGATTCGCCTTCCACCACGTCGAACGGGTGGCGGTTGCATTCCGCCAGGCCGGACGTGATGTAGATGACGAACAGCGGCAGCAGCGGCAGCCAGTTCCACGACAGGATGTTGATGCCGTGATCGACGGCCCAGCCGCGGGTCTGGGCGCCGACGATGTCCGAGAAGTTCAGCGAACCCGACACCATCAGCACGACGACCATCACGAAGCCCATCGGGATTTCGTACGAGATCATCTGCGCCGATGCGCGCATCGCGCCCATGAACGAGTACTTCGAGTTGGCGGACCAGCCGGCGATGATGATGCCGTACACCTCCATCGACGTGATCGCCAGCAGCAGCAGCAGGCCGGCGTTCACGTCGGCGAGAGCGGCCTGCGGGCCGAACGGGATGACGGACCACGCGGCCAGTGCCGGCATGATGGTCATCAGGGGGCCGATCACGAACAGGCTCGGCGTGGCTTTCGCCGGGATCACGATTTCCTTCAGCAGCAGCTTCAGGGCATCGGAGATCGGCTGCAGCAGGCCGCCGGGGCCCACGCGGTTCGGGCCGATACGGATGTGAATCCAGCCGATCAGCTTGCGCTCCCACAGCACGAGATAGGCCACGAGGCCCATCAGCGGCAGCAGGACGA
This sequence comes from Massilia sp. P2_C2, assembly GCF_056404615.1. Classification (NCBI taxonomy): domain Bacteria; kingdom Pseudomonadati; phylum Pseudomonadota; class Betaproteobacteria; order Burkholderiales; family Oxalobacteraceae; genus Massilia; species Massilia sp. P2_C2. The sequence continues at coordinate 44,032 of NZ_JBFUDR010000008.1, forward strand.
CGACGATTTTCAGCAGCGTCCACGCGGCGGGCCAGAGGGCCGGGCCCACCAGGCTCGCGCCGGCGCTGTTCAGGTTGTTGATCATGTCAGGTACCGACATTTTGCTTGGGCTCCCCTGCTTTATGCTTTAGCTACGTTGATCGGACCGAACATGTCGCCCAGTACCGACGTCGATTCATGGGCGGCCGCGACACGCACGACGTTCGCCGGCAGGCGCGCGTCGATGTTGGCCGTCAGCACGACGCTGCCCTGCCCTTGCGACACGGTGACCTGGTCGCCGGCATTGACACCCAGCTTTTCAGCGAGCGCGGCCGAGATGGTCGCCAGCGGCGCCTGGCCGTCGGCCGTGCGCAGCAGCGGTTCGGAACGGCGCGCGACGGCGTCGGCGAAGTGGATCGGCACGTCGGCCAGGCGCTCCAACTGCTCACCGTTGCCGAAGAAGGCGCCGGCCACGGCGATCTTTGCCTGGCTGTTCAGCCTGGAGGACAGGTCCATGGTGCCCTTGCCCAGTGCTTCGTCGCGGATCGTTTCCGAGTTCTCGTAGTCGAAGCCGGAGAGGCCCAGCAGGTTACCCAGCACGCGCAGCACTTTCCAGGCCGGACGGGTTTCACCCAGCGGCTTGACGGTGCCGTTGAAGCTCTGTGCGCGGCCTTCGCAGTTGACGAAGGTGCCGGCGGTTTCGCTGAACGGCGAGATCGGCAGCAGCACGTCGGCATAGTCGGTGCCGTGCTTGAACGCGGACATCGCGACGACCATCTCGGCGCCACGCAGGGCCTTGATGGCTTGCGCCGGGTTGGCCGCATCCAGTTCCGGCTCGGCGTTCAGCAGCACGTAGGCTTTCTTCGGCTGCGCGAACAGGTTCGCGGCATTCTTCGACGTGGCGTTCACCAGGTAGCCGCCGACCGTGTTGGCGGCGTCGACGAAGTAACCGAATTTCGCGCCGGTCTGTTCGGCGATCCATTGCGAGATGGCGTGCAGCTTCGAAGCCTGCGGGTGGTACATCGCGGCATTGCCCAGCAGGACGGCGCCCGGCACGGCAGCGGCCGCCGGATCCGCGGCGTTCTCGACGACCAGTGTCGCGGCGACGGCCTTGGCCAGATCGCCCGCGGTCACGCCTTCCAGGCCGGCCGGCGCGGCGACGCTCTTCGCAGCGGCGACGGCCACGGCGATTTCCGACAGCGCGGCCAGCCAGTCGCTCGGCGCGGCGATGAAGCGGTTCGCGGTCGGGATCAGGTTGTCGTCAGCGGAGCCGTGGACGATCGAGAGCCTGGCGCCCGACTTGACGGCGGCGCGCAGGCGCGTCGCGGCCAGCGGGTGATCCTTGCGCAGGAACGAGCCGACGACCAGCACGCGCTTCAGGTTCGACAGCTCGGCGATCGGCATGCCCAGGTGTGGAACCACGGTGCCGTCCAGCGCGAAATCGGTCTGGCGCAGGCGGAAGTCGACGTTCTCGATGCCGAAGCCGCGCATGGCTTTCTGCAGCAGATACAGTTCTTCCACGGTCGAGTGCGCGGTGCCGATGGCAGCGATCGAGTCGGCGCCGTGCTCGTGGCGGATGTTGCGCAGGCCGTGGGCGACGTACTCCAGCGCCGTCTGCCAGTCGGTCTCGATCCATTTGCCGTCCTGCTTGATCATCGGCTGCGTCAGGCGCGAGGCGTTGTCGAGGGCTTCGTACGAGAAGCGGTCCTTGTCGGACAGCCAGCACTCGTTGATGTTCTCGTTTTCCAGCGGCAGCACGCGCATCACTTTACCGCCCTTGACCTGGACGATGAGGTTGGTACCGAGCGAGTCGTGCGGCGACACCGAACGGCGGCGCTGCAGTTCCCACGGACGTGCGGAATAGCGGAACGGCTTGCTCGTGAGCGCGCCGACCGGGCACAGGTCGATCATGTTGCCCGACACTTCCGAGTCCACGGACTTGCCGACGAACGTCGTGATTTCCGAGTGCTCGCCGCGGCCGACCATGCCGAATTCCATCACGCCGGCCACTTCCTGGCCGAAACGCACGCAGCGGGTGCACTGGATGCAGCGGCTCATCTCTTCCATCGAGATCAGYGGGCCGGCTTCCTTCGGCGCCACGACGCGCTTCTCTTCCGCGTAGCGCGATTCGCTCTTGCCGTAGCCCACGGCGAGGTCCTGCAGCTGGCATTCGCCGCCCTGGTCGCAGATCGGGCAATCCAGCGGGTGGTTAATCAGCAGGAATTCCATGACGGATTTCTGCGCCTGCACGGCCTTGTCGCTGTGCGTGCGCACGATCATGCCCGGCGAGACCGGGGTAGCGCAGGCGGGCAGCGGCTTCGGCGCTTTTTCCACTTCCACGAGGCACATGCGGCAGTTGGCCGCGATGGACAGCTTCTTGTGGTAGCAGAAATGCGGGATATACGATCCCAGTTTGTTTGCGGCGTCCATCACCATCGAACCTGGTGGGACCTCGACTTTCTTGCCGTCTAATTCGATTTCAACCATTTGATCGTTACCTGACCTGGTTTAGAGGTAAGTCGGCACCAGGCAGTGCTTGTGCTCGACGTGATATTCAAATTCTTCGCGGAAGTTCTTGATCATGGCGCGGACCGGCATCGCGGCGGCATCGCCCAGTGCGCAGATGGTGCGGCCCTGGATGTTGTCGGCGATCGAGTTCAGCATGTCCATGTCTTCCGGACGACCCTGGCCATGTTCGATGCGGTGGACCATGCGGTACATCCAGCCCGTGCCCTCACGGCACGGCGTGCACTGGCCGCACGATTCCTCGTAATAGAAGTAGGACAGGCGCAGCAGCGACTTGACCATGCAGCGGGTCTCGTCCATGACGATCACGGCGCCCGAACCCAGCATCGAACCGGCCTTGGCGATCGAGTCGTAGTCCAGGTCGGTCTGCATCATGACGTCGCCGCGCACGACCGGCGCCGACGAACCGCCCGGGATGACGGCCTTGATCTTCTTGCCGCCGCGCATGCCGCCGGCCAGCTCCATCAGCTTGGCGAACGGCGTGCCCAGCGGGACTTCGTAATTGCCCGGACGCTCGACGTCGCCGGAGATCGAGAAGATCTTCGTGCCGCCGTTGTTCGGCTTGCCCAGCGCCATGTAATCGGCGGCGCCCATGTTCAGGATGAATGGGACGGCTGCGAACGTTTCCGTGTTGTTGATCGTGGTCGGCTTGCCATACAGGCCGAACGAGGCCGGGAACGGCGGCTTGAAGCGCGGCTGGCCCTTCTTGCMTTCCAGCGATTCCAGCAGCGCGGTTTCTTCACCGCAGATGTAGGCGCCATAGCCATGGTGCGCGTGCAGCTGGAACGAGAAATCCGTGCCCAGGATGCGGTCGCCCAGGAAGCCGGCGGCGCGCGCCTCTTCCAGCGCCTCTTCGAAGCGCAGGTATTCCTGGAAGATCTCGCCGTGGATGTAGTTGTAGCCCACGGTGATGCCCATCGCGTACGCACCGATGGCCATGCCTTCGATCAGCGCGTGCGGGTTGTAGCGGATGATGTCGCGGTCCTTGAACGTGCCCGGCTCGCCTTCGTCGGTGTTGCAGACGAGGTATTTCTGGCCCGGGAACTGGCGCGGCATGAAGCTCCACTTCAGGCCGGTCGGGAAGCCCGCGCCACCGCGGCCGCGCAGGCCGGACGTCTTCAGGTCGGCGATGATGGCCTCGGGGGCGATCTTCTCTTCCAGGATGCGGCGCAGCGCGGAATAGCCGCCGCGCTTGACGTAGTCTTCCAGGTGCCAGTTGTCGCCGTTCAGATCCTTCAGGATCAGCGGATTGATGTGGCGGTCGTGCAGGCTGGTCATTTGTTCAGTTCCTCCAGCAGGGCGTCGATCTTCTCGTCCGACATGAACGAGCACATGCGATGGTTATTCACCAGCATGACCGGCGCGTCGCCGCAGGCGCCCATGCACTCGCCTTCCAGCAGCGTGAACTGGCCATCCTCGGTGGTCTCGCGCCATTCGATGCCCAGGGCATCCTTGATGCGCTGGCCGGCGCGCTCGCCGCCCGACAGGGCGCACGGCAGGTTGGTGCACACGGTGATCTTGTGCTTGCCGACCGGCTTGATGTTGTACATGTTGTAGAAGGTGGCGACTTCCTGCACGGCGATCGCGGGCATGCCGATGTAGTCGGCCACTTCCTGCATCGTTTCCGGCGACAGCCAGCCCAGTTCGACCTGTGCGTGGGCCAGCGCGGCCATCACGGCCGACTGGCGCTGGTCGGCCGGGTACTTGGCCAACTCGCGGTCGATTTTTTTCAAGCACTGCTCAGATAACATAATCTTTTCTACCCTTCTTATCGGTCGATCGAGCCGAACACGATGTCCTGCGTACCGATGATGGTGACGGCGTCGGCGATCATGTGACCGCGCGCCATTTCATCGAGGCTCTGCAGGTGGACATAGTCCGGGGTGCGGATCTTCAGGCGGTACGGCTTGTTGGCGCCGTCCGAAACGATATAGATGCCGAACTCGCCCTTCGGATGTTCGACGGCCGCGTAGGCCTCGCCCGGCGGGACGTGGAAGCCTTCGGTGAACAGCTTGAAGTGGTGGATCAGCGATTCCATGTTGGTCTTCATGTCCACGCGCGACGGCGGGGCGACCTTGTGGTTGCTCGTCATGACCGGGCCCGGATTGGCATTCAGCCAGGCGACGCACTGCTTGATGATGCGGTTGGCCTGGCGCATCTCTTCCACGCGCACGAGGTAACGGTCGTACGAGTCGCCGTTGGTGCCGACCGGGACGTCGAATTCCACCTTGTCGTAGGCCGCGTACGGCTGGACCTTGCGCAGGTCCCAGGCGATGCCCGAACCGCGCAGCATCGGGCCCGAGAAGCCCATGCCCATCGCGTCTTCCGGCGTCACGACGCCAATGCCGACGGTACGCTGCTTCCAGATACGGTTATCGGTCAGCAGGGTTTCGTATTCGTCGACATAGCCGTCGAAGCGCTTCGTGAACGACTCGATGAAGTCCAGCACGGAGCCGTGGCGGGTCTCGTTCAGTTCGTCGATGGCTTTCTTGCTGCGCAGCGGCGATTCGCGGTGCTTCGGCATCACGTCCGGCAGGTCGCGGTACACGCCGCCCGGGCGGTAGTAGGCCGCGTGCATGCGCGCGCCCGACACGGCTTCGTACACGTCGAACAGGTCTTCGCGGTCGCGGAACGCGTACAGGAACGGGCCCATGGCGCCGATGTCCAGCGCGTGCGCGCCCAGCCACATCAGGTGGTTCAGGATGCGGGTGATCTCGTCGAACATCGTGCGGATGTATTGCGCACGGATCGGCACGTCGATGCCCAGCAGCTTCTCGATGGCCAGCACGTAGCCGTGCTCGTTGCACATCATCGAGACGTAGTCGAGGCGGTCCATGTACGGCACGGACTGCAGGTAGGTGCGGGTCTCGGCCAGCTTCTCGGTGCCGCGGTGCAGCAGGCCGATGTGCGGGTCGGCGCGCTGGATCACTTCGCCGTCCAGTTCCAGCACGAGACGCAGCACGCCGTGCGCTGCCGGGTGCTGCGGACCAAAGTTCAGGGTGTAATTCTTAAGCTCAGCCATTATTTCATCCCGTAGGTTTCTTCGCGGATCACGCGCGGAATGTTCTCGCGCGGCTCGATCGTCACGGGTTGGTAGATCACGCGTTTCTGCTCGGGGTCGTAACGCATCTCGACATAGCCCGAAACCGGGAAGTCCTTGCGGAACGGATGGCCGATGAAGCCATAGTCGGTGAGGATGCGGCGCAGGTCGCCGTGGCCCTCGAACAGGATGCCGAACAGGTCGAACGCTTCACGCTCGAACCAGTTGGCGTTGCGCCAGACGCCGGTGACGGATTCGACCAGCGGCATGTCGTCGTCCGGGCAGAACACGCGGACGCGCACGCGCCAGTTGTGTTCGATCGACAGCAGGTGCGAGACGACTGCGAAACGCAGTCCGTCCCACGTGCCTTCGCCGTAGGACGAATAGTCGACGCCGCACAGGTCGACGAGTTCCTGGAAACGCAGCGCGGGATCGTCGCGCAGCTTTCGCATGGAGGCCAGATATTCACTGGCCTTCACAACTACCGTTACTTCGCCCAGCGCCACGGTAATGGCAGCGCCCTCGCCCAGTGCATTTTTCAGGGCGAGTTCGAGGGCTTCGATTTTTGTCGTCATGGTTGAGACCGGCTTGGATTATCGCGCGATGGTATTGGTGC
>NZ_JBFUDR010000009.1:0-47331 GCF_056404615.1 Massilia sp. P2_C2
GTTCAGCTCGCCAGTATCAGGCACTACCCGTTCCCAAGTCTGATCCCTGCCGCGCAACACTACGCGTACATTGCCACTGGTACCACGAATCCAACGGACTGCGGGCCGATCGGATTGAACAACCGTGCCAGCCGGAAGTAGTAAGCGCCGCACGCTGCGCGGTGCAGGTAACTTCCGGTCGCCCCACGCGAACAACGTGCGTCCCGCAGCACCGCAGGCGACGACCTGAGCTGCTTCGCGGAGCGTGCGTCGCTCGTCCTTGGAGCACATGATAACCAGCGACGCTCCCGGCTCCAGTCGGATGATGTCACCGTCCTCAAGGCCGGCGCCTACCCGCAAGTCAAGATAGGCGTTGCCATTGACCGGCTTGATCAATGCCTTGCCGGATATCGAGATAACTAGTCCAGCCGCTGATGCTTCGCTCGCCAACGCCAAGCTCGCCATCGCGGCCAACAAGCATTGCCAGATCCTCATCGTGCCTCCTTCAACAGTTGTTCGCGGGCCTTCGCAATCCAACGCGGATCGCTTACCTCATCCTGGGCAGCTGGTTGCGTGCATGCGGCCCACTGGGCCTCCGTCGCAGGCTCCGCTAGGCTGTCCGCGGCAAGCGCCAGCAAACACGCTGCACTTGGGGCACTTTTCCAGCCTAGGCGCTTCGCTAGCGCCATTGCTGTAGATCCGTCAAAACGAGCTAGGTGAGGCAGCTTCAGCATGAGGAAGGCCGCACCGCGATTAATGAGCATACGGTAGCGCACTATGTCGTCTTGCTCATGATCCTGCAGAGCCGGTTCCAATAACATCAGGGCAGCACCTGCGTCGTACTTCTGTACAAGGTACAAACGCGCCAGATTGTTGACGACGAAGTCTGGGGCCTCTGGCACGGCGATGGCGAGCCTATACTGGGCAATGGCGCCTTCAATGTCGGCCTGCCGTTCCAACCCCGAGCCAAGCTGGTATCGGTATTCCCAAGGATCGGGATCAAGCGAAACGGCGCGGCGCCAGCTATCCAGTGCATTGGCCAGCCGCCCAGCGTCGAAGTGCGTCTGGCCCTGCTTTCCGTATAATTTTGCGATGGCCGGTAATGACCCGCGCACTGCCAGCACGGCAACCAGGACGGTGCAGGTACCCAGGATAGCCAGTTGCTGCCACCGACCAATCGGCTGACCAAGCAGCGCAGCCAAGCGCTGGAACGCGCTACGTCCTTGCTCGATGAACGCTGCACCGCCCAGCATGGCAACCAATGCCTGGATCACAATCGCGACGATACTTGTCCAGTCCGGCGCTCCGGCAAGCCAACGKCCGATGGTGTTCGATGTGATCGTCAAGGCGAGACCCCAGCATGTCAATATGCCGAACTTGAGCCATGTGTCATGTGATCGAGCCACCCATCGGGCTGGCGTCCACCACCACTGTCCAAAGCGGCCCCCTCGTGTATCTCGCAAGGCCTCGAATGCAGGCAGCATGCTGGCCGGAGTACGTGCCAACGCTAGGCGCGCACGCCGATCCATCAGTACTATCGATGCCAGTAATCCCTCTGGAGCGTGGTCGGCGTCAAGGACGGTATCTAAATCATCCCGGGCCGATGCGAGCGCCCACGCAGCATGCGCCGTGGGTATTTGCTCTACGGCTGCCACGGAGGCCGAGTAGCGCCTAATGGCGGCTTGGAACGGGTCGACAGAACGCCTCAAGGCGGCCCCACATAAGTGAACGCTGCCCAGTAGAACGGATGGGGATATCGTGCAATAGATGCTCGCATTGCTTTGTGCAAGGCCTGGGCAGGCGCCGCACCTTCTGCAACCGCGCGGTAGAGTTCTCCCATGAAAAATTCCGTGGACGCGTCATCGACGCGCCACAGGCTCGACACGACAGCGCCGGCGCCCGCTTCCAGAAAAGCACTTGAGAGATTGTGGACTGTTTCGTCGCTGCCCACCGTGCCGATGCTGGTCTCGCACCCGCTCAACACGACCAGAGGTTGCCGGCGAAGGTGCTGGCGACGAATGTCGGCGATAGATAGGTTGCCATCGCCACCGCTTTGGCGCATCAGCAGAATGCGAGACAACAGCGGATGGCTCGTGTCCGCTACCGCATGCGCCGAGAGATGCACAATCGCTGCATCAGCGACCCTGCCATGGTAATCAGCAACGCTAGCGTTCTTGATCACGGTTGCGTTGGGAAGGCGCTGCGCAGCGGCTTCGACCTCCGCATCGGCGTAAAGCAGGGGATCGGCGCCGACTGGTGCGGCGGACGACAACAGGACCGCAGGACCAGCCACGCTGCGGCGCTTTTCGCCCAACATTTGAAGTGCCTGGCCGATGCCAAGCGCGGTCGTGATGATCCTTTCCTGCCCCATATAGACATGACCGTTGTGCAAAGCGGCGAATGGCAACAAATTCAGCTCTGCCGATGGCACTATGATCAGGTCTCGCTTTCCAACCAGCTCGCGTACTGGCGTGATCAGTTGCTCATGCAACCAGCCCAGTTCGGGCGGCACCGCGCCATCATCCCAGGCAAACTCTCGGAAGGTGGAGATCTTTCGCGCCAGCTCTGCCGGTTGCACGGCGAGACGCAAGACCCGCCTCGTATGACTGGTGATCGCGAATAGGATCCAGTCGTCTTCCGTCTTGTGATAGAACAGCAAGGCCCTCTGATCACCCAAGGCCGCCTGCAGTGTTGATAGTAACGCAGAGAACGGGGTTTCCATACCGGCGCCTTGACCAGTAGCCAGCTCGAAACTTGTCATGGCAAGGTCAAGTTCATGCATGGCTACAGCAACTGCCTGTTCGTTTTTTACTGTGGGCTCTTGCTCGCGCGTTTGCAAAGCCCTGAACACCTTGTCTCGCGCAGTTGCGAGTGCGGACGTGTCGGCGTCGGCGGGCCTGCGCAAATTCGTGTCGGCACGCTCGCTGACGTCAAAGCGCACGCTGGCGGCGCGTAGTTGTTCGGCTACCGCCAGTGCCAAATCGTCTTCACCAGTCGCCAGATAGTTATTTATTAAAGCATGGTAGATCGGTCGTATCCGGTCGTTCTCTTTCTCGCCTAGTGTCTGCGACTGCCTTACTGCACGATAGCGCCACAGTATTCTGACCGCTTCTTTCAGCAGCTGACGGGCCTGCTGACGTTGCCCCACCGCTTGGCGCAGTACGCCCAGCGAGCCGAGCGTGCGCGCATAGACAAGTGGCTCCGGTGCGTCCTTCAGTATCGCTACTGCTTGCACGAGCAGAGCGATCGCCTTATCGGCATCGTCACGGCGCCACGCCAAGTTCGCCATGGCACTCAACGTGATACCTTCGCCAACGCGGTCGTTGATCACGCGCCGACCTTTCAGCGCGTCATTGAAGGCACGTTCGGCGTCAGCCGGGCGTCCCTGCGCCATCATCAAAACGCCCAAACTGTTCAGCGCTTGGGCGAGTTCGTTGACCATGCGCATTTCACCAAAGAACAAGGCGGCCCGCTGTAAGGCCTGCTTGGCGTCGTCGATCTGGCCCAGCCGGTAATAGGACTGGGCAACCGCCATGTCTGCGCTAGCCATAAGACTCGCATCGGGAGCACTTTGCTGCAGAGCTTGCAATTCCGGATAGAGTGCCAGCACTTGACGGTGCTGGTTGACCCCCTGAAATGCCATCAACAGTGAGTAAGTGATCCAGGCTTCAGCTTCAGGCATCTGGTGCTCATGCGCCCAGGTCCGCATTGGCATCAGCAGGCGAATCGCGGCAGCGTGATTGCCGCGAGTGATTTCGAGGGCTGCCAGGTTATGTGATGCTTCAACGTACACTTGCATGGCGGCACGGCGGATAGGCGCAGGCGCTTCTGCCGGCACCGCCCCGGCATATTCGCGTGCAGATTCGTATCGCCCCGCCGCGAGATCGAGTGTCCCGACGGCTTCGGCCAGCAGCCCCTGTTTGATCGCAATACTACCCAACGTGGCGCGGCGTTGCTCCGGGCTAGCGATACCCGCTGCGATCCGGCTCGCTGTGGCTAGTTCCCGCCGACTGTCGTCCAGGAAGCCCTTGCGAAAAAAGGCATTGGCCAAGTTGGCGTGCGCCGTGGCCGCCTCGCTGGCATGACGCACTGGATCGGCAAGTTCAATTGCTGTGTGGAATGCGGCTATTGCAGCGTCTAAGTTGCCATGACTTCGAAACAGGATGGTGCCAGCGTAGTTTGCCACCCGCCCAGCGACCAGGGATTCTCCTGGCAATTTCAGCATTCCGAATGCGGTACACAAGTTGCGCAGCGATGCTGCGTATTCCCCGTGCTGTTCCGACACTGTGGCTTCCCCAATCAGCATATCGACACTGGTCCCAGCTGGAGCCGCTACAATGCCAGATATGCACCAAGTCGGCTGTTCAACTTGCAGGTTATTCGCTGCAGATGCCATGCAGGCCAGCGCAAAATGCACGCCAACAATGCACTTTCGAGCGGCACGGCCATAACCCGACATTTTGCCTCCGATTGGCGTCGCTATGTACCTGCCATTATAAGTTAAGCCTGAATCGCCACGACAATTGCAGACACTCCAGACCATCGATTGACGATCGCTGCGGCTCGTCAATGCACCATTCTCATCCCTGACTAGATTGGCGTTTTATCCGAACGACGCCAACGAAGGGATGCCATGATCACCAGGTACCACATCACGGCCGGTGCCACTACCACGGCCGGCGGCAAAGTCATGTCGGGCAGCGCATCCAGGAATATCAACGGCGCCAGGATCGCCTGCGCGGGCGATCCGGTATCGTGCCCGGGTTGCCACGCCACCGGCGTGATCGAACTGGACGGGCCGCGTCTCAGCGATCGGTTCGACGGCAGGCAGATGGCACTCAGCGACGACCTGTGCCGCTGCAAATGCAATCCGCCGCCCCGCCTCGTTGCCAATCAGGTCCTGCTCAAGCAGATCATCGACGTGGACTGGGTCGCGGCTTGACAGGCCTGCTCTCCTACCCTACGCTGCGCGGCACCAGGCTTACGGCCGCTACAGACAGACGAAGGGAGATGCATGCGCGCAGCAAGTTTTTGCAGGGTTTGGCTGCGGCCCGTCGCTGTCGCCGGCCTGCTGGCAACGGCGCTGGCGCCGGCACAGGCCGGCCAACTGGACGACATCGCCGCGCGCGGCGTGCTGCGGGTGGGCAGCACCGGTGACTACAAGCCCTTCAGCTACCTGCCGGCAGGTGGCGAGTTCATCGGCATGGATGTGGAGCTGGCGGGCGAGCTGGCGCAGGCGCTCGGCGTGCGGCTGCAACTGGTGCCGACCAGCTGGCCGACGCTGATGGCCGACCTGGGTGCGGACAAGTTCGATCTCGCACTGGGCGGCGTGTCGGTGACGGCCGAGCGGCAACGGCAGGCGCTGTTTTCGGTGCCCTATCTACACGATGGCAAGACACCCATCACACGCTGCGACAACATCGCCCGCTTCCAGACGCTGGCGCAGATCAACCGGCCGGAGGTGCGGCTGATCGTCAATCCGGGTGGCACCAACGAACGCTTCGCCCGCGCCCGGGCGCCGCGCGCGCAGCTGACCGTGTACCCGGACAATGTGACCATCTTCGGCCAGATCGTCAGCGGCGCGGCCGATCTGATGATCACAGACGCCATCGAAACCCGTTTGCRGCAGCGCCTGCATCCGCAGCTGTGCGCGGTGCATCCGGAGGCGCCGTTCGACAGGGTGGACAAGGCGATCCTGCTGCCGCGCGATGCGGCGCTGAAGGCGTTTGTCGACCACTGGCTGCAGCAGCGCCTGGACAACGGCGCCGTGCAAAAGAACCTGGATCGCTGGCTGGCATTCCCATGGGGGCTGGAGCCGTTGCGCCAGGCCATCGACCAACGCCTGCTGCTGGCGCCGGACGTGGCGCGCGCCAAGTGGAATGTGAAGGCCGCCATCGAAGACCTGCCGCGCGAAGAACAAGTCATCGCCGCCGCAGTGCGCCAGGGGGCCGCGCTGGGCCTGCCGGAGGCATGGATACGCAGCGTCTTCCGGGCGCAGATCGAAGCCTCCAAGACAGTGCAGCGCGCGCTGTACCGTCGCTGGCAGGCTGAGGGCGTCGGCCGCTTCGACGACGCGCCCGACCTCGCCAAAACCATCCGGCCCCAGCTGGACCGCCTCACCACCCAACTGCTTCGCGCCATGGCCGACAATCAGGCCGTGCTGCACGACAGCGACCGCAAGGCCGACGTCGCCATCGCCATGGGTGCGCTGCAGGCACGCGCCCTCAACGCGACCGCGGCCGAACAGGCAGTGGCGCCGTTCCTGTCTCCACGCTGACTGCCTCCTCGCATTGAAGCATGGCGCAAGTCCGATACCGACAACGGTCGAACTTGCGCCAGCCTGCGCCACCTCAAGCCGTGCACTTCTCCGCTTCGTACCATCGCCCATACCACGGCTCGAATCGAGCCCAATGAAGTTGGTCAAGTTCTAGCAGGATCTTCCGCCAAGCCATTACTCGCACATCAACGTCCGTGTGGTGCCCCATGCGCAACCGTTTCCTGTCGTTCCTGCTCGCATCACGCTGGGCCAGCGTCATCCTGGCGCTGATGTACCACGTCCGCTTCCTGCTGTTCGTCGACTACGAGGACGTCCACGCGAAAACGGGCCTGGCTAAGCTTTTCTACTTCCTGACCGGGCTCGGCCATGAATCGTTCGCCGTCTTCTTCGTCCTCGACGGCATCCTGACGGGCCTGCTGCTGCCGCGCCACCGGCCCGACGCCCTGCCCGKGCAGGCCACCGTGCTGCGGCAAATGATGGCGCCGTACCGCATCCTCGTACCGGGCCTGGCGCTCGGCGTCGTCCTCGATGCGACGGGCGCGGCGTTCTTCGACGAGGCCGGCCTGTACACCGACTTTCCCGCATTCAGCACGCTGACCCTGGACGGCGCGGCGCTGCTGGGCAATTTGTTCATGCTGCAGCCATTCGTCGTGTCCACGTTCGGCAGCAACGGCATGCTGTACCTGCTGTCTTACCTGTTCTGGTCGTTCATGCTGCTCGTCCTATGGCTGCGCCTGGCACTGCCCGGGCGTCTGCTGCTGCCGGCGGCCGTGGTCGCGCTCGCGCCGCACGCATTCCCGCTGTGGGGCGCGACGTGGCTCGCGGGTGTCCTGGTCGTCCACCTGGGCGCGACGCGCGACGCGCGCCCATCCCTCCCCTTCGCCCTCGCCGGTTTTGCCGTCAGCGTGCTGCTGTCCAGGCTCCTCGGCGCCGATACGCATGCGCTGCCGCCGCCGTTCGGCGCCTGGCTCATCCAGTGCAAATACCTGCTCGTCGGGACGAGCTTCGCGGCCGTCGCCTGGGCCCTGTATCCGGCCCGCGCGCAGCACGAGCGCCTGCGCGCGCGGGTGCTCGTGACGGTGGACACGCCCGCCGCGCAGGCCGCCGCGTTCACCTTCTTCTGCCACTTTCCCGTCATGATGCTGCTCATCGGCATGGCATCGACACTGCTCGACCAGCCCCTGATGCGCCAGCCGGTGCCGGCACGCTACGGCGGATTCGTCGTCCTCGTCGCGGCCTGCCTGGGCACGACGGTCCTCGTCGCCCGTGCCGCCGCCAGCGCCATCGATGCCGTGACAGGGCGCCGGCGCGGCCTTCCCGCGTGAAACTGTCGCGCTAACAGCACAGCCTGAAATCAACTCATTTGCCGGACGGTGCCCGCAGCCGCACCGCCAGGGCGGCGAGGCTGGCCACGACGACCAGGGCCACGATGCCGTTCCAGCCCCATGCGGCCAGCGCCTGGGCGCCGAGCGCGCCGCCCGTGGCCATGCCGACGAACATTGTCGTCATCAGGACCGCGTTCAGGCGGCTGCGGGCTTCCGGGGCGATGCCGTAGACGATGGTCTGGTGGGCGATCATGCTCGCCTGCACGCCCAGGTCGAAGCCGACGGTGGCCAGGGCCAGCAGCACCAGTTGCGCCTGCGTCGACAGGTGCGGCATGGCGAACATGGCGGCGAACGAGACGACCGTCAACGTGGCGGCCACGCGGGTCACCCATTGCGGACCGCGGCGGTCGGCCAGGCGGCCGGCGAACGGTGCGGCCAGGGCGCCGACGGCACCGGCCAGGCCGAACGAGCCGGCGGCGGCCGAACCGAGGTGGAACGGAGCGCCGTGCAGCATCACGGCCAGCGTGGACCAGAACGCCGAGAAGCCGACCGACAACAGGCCCTGGGCCAGCGCGGCATAGCGCAGCGCGCGGTGCTGTTTCCACAGCGCGGCCAGCGACGCCAGCAGGGCCGGATAGGCGACGGTGCTGGTCGGCTTGAACCCCGGCAGGCCGCGGGCCAGAATCGCCGTCGTGAACAGGGCGATGACGGCTGCACCGCCGAACACGGCACGCCAGCCGAGTGCTTCGGCGACGATGCCGCCCACGACGCGCGACAGCAGGATGCCCAGCAACAGCCCAGTCATGACGGTCCCGACGATGCGACCGCGGTGCTCGGCCGGGGCCAGGGTGGCGGCGGCCGGGACGATGTCCTGGGCGACCGTGGCCAGCAAGCCGACGGCGAGGCTCGCGCCCAGCAGCACGCCGAGACTGGTCGCGGCGGCAATGCCCAGCAGCGCGACGGCCAGCAGCAGCGATTTCACGACAATGATGGTGCGGCGGTCGAACCGGTCGCCCAGCGGCGCCAGGAACAGCAGGCCGAGGGCATAGCCGAACTGCGTCAGCGTGGGGATCCAGCCGACCGCTTCGTTACTGGCGTGCAGGTCGGCGGCCAGCACGCCCAGGGTCGGCTGGCTGTAATACAGGGCGGCGACGGACAGGCCGGTGCTTGCGGCGAGCAGGAAAACGAGAGGCGGGGTCAGCCTCGTCCCGATCGGTATGACGGTCGCAGTGGTGTGTGCGATGCTCATGTTGGCTCCTGCGGTGGGTTATGTTGCAGCGCATTATGGAGAAGCGCGACACGGCCGTGTAGCAGCAGCGGACGTCGAACTGCTATACTCCCGGCGTATGAGCACGGACTTTTCAACAATTAATCCCTCTTCGGATCGTATGATGCTGGTGGAGACCTTCGTACGCATCGTCGATGCCGGCAGCCTGTCGGCGGCGGCGCGCGCGCTCGCGACGACGCAGCCCACGATCAGCCGCCGTTTGAAAGCCCTGGAGAAATCGCTGGGCGTGCGCCTGCTGCAGCGTTCCACGCATGCGATGAAGCTGACGGACGACGGCATGCGTTGTTATACGCGGGCCAAGGAATTGATCGCGGGATGGCAGGAATTCGAGAGCGAGATCCGGGGCGCCGTGGATGAGCCGGTCGGCATGCTGCGCGTCGTCGCGCCGCACGCGTTCGGCCAGCAGCAGCTGGTGACGCCGCTGGCGGAATACCTGGCGCGCTATCCGCGCATGACGGTGGACTGGACCCTGCACGACCGCACGCCGGACTTCATCGGCGAGGGCATCGATTGCGCGATCCGCGTGGGCGAGATTCCGGATCCGTCCGTGGTGGCGATCCGGCTGGGGGACGTGCCGCGCATCGTCGTCGGGTCGCCCGCCCTGCTCGACGGCCGCGCGCCGCCGGCGCATCCGGACGACCTGGCGCGCATGCCGTGGATCTCCGTCAGCCATTTCTACCGCGACGAGGTGACGCTGATCCACGCGGGCAGCGGCGAGACGGTGCGGATCGACATCCGGCCGCGCCTGTACACGGACAACCTGTACGCGATGCGCAATGCCGTCGTGCTTGGGGTGGGCGCGGCAATCGGGTCGCGCTGGGCGCTGCGCGAAGAGCTGGACGCGGGCCGGCTCGTGCAGCTCGTGCCGGAGTGGCAGGCGGCGCCGCTGCCCGTGTGGCTGATCTACCCGCCCGCGCGCTTCTATCCGGCGCGGCTGCGCCGGTTCATCGACATCATGCGCGTGGCGGTGCCGCAGGCCTTCGGCGTCGTCGCGCCGAAAGACCGCTGACGCGGTAGGGTGGGCCCCCCTGTGCCCACGCGTGACGTTCGCGTTATGTTGGCGTTATGTTGGCGTTACGCGTGGGCACGGGGTGCCCACCCTACGCTTCGGCCACCTGCGCCTCGGCCAGCAAGGAGCGGATCTCGGGGATGCAGGAACCGCAATTGCCGCCCGCCTTCGTGCACGCCGTGACGGCGGACGCGTCGCACAGCTTGTTCTCGCGGATCGCGATCTCGATCGTCTTGCGGCCCACGCCGAAGCACGAGCACACGGTCGGTCCCGCGTCGAAGCCCTGCTCCCGTGCGCGGCCCGACAGCAGGCCGATGCGGTCGGCCGGCTCCAGCTGCTCCTTGCCGAACATGCTCGCCAGCCAGGCGCGCGCCGGCAGGTCGGCGCGCTGGGCGACGAACAGGCAGGCCTCGATGCGGCCGTCGACGAGGTGCACGGCGCGGTACATGCCGCCGTTCTTGTCTTCCACCTCGATCCAGTCGGCGTCGTCGTCGTGCACGTCCAGCAGGCCGCGCGCCCAATCGTGTGYGTTGGCGAACGGTTTGCGRCCGGCCAGCTCGTAGCGCACGAAGTCCTTGCCCTGCACGCGCGTCCAGTTGACGGCCTCGCGCAGCGGCAGTTCCGTGCGCGACAGGATGAACCCGTACCAGTTGACGCCGAACGGTTCGATGCGCACGGGCGTGTGCTTGAATTCCGGCTCGCCCGAGATCGGGTCGACGGCCGGGTTGACGACGGCGCCCACGCGCGCGTCGGACGCCGTCTGGCCGCTCCAGTGGATCGGCATGAACACGCTGCCGCGCGCGATGCCGCCGCCGTGCTGCACGCGGGCCACCACGGCGCCCCAGTCGCTCGTCACGCGCGCCAGTTCGCCCGCCTTCACGCCGCACAGCAGCGCATCCTGCGGGTGCATGTCGATGTACGGTTCCGGGATGTGCTCGGCCAGTTTCTGCGAGCGGCCCGTGCGCGTCATCGTATGCCACTGGTCGCGCACGCGGCCCGTGTTCAGCACGAGCGGATACTCGCCGCCCGGCAGGTTCGCGGGGGCGCGCGGCACCGTCGGCACGAAACGCGCGCGGCCGTCGCCATGCGCGAAGCGGCCGTCGCCGAACAGACGCGTCGTCGTTTCGCCGCGCGTGCGCACCGGCCACTGGACGGGGTCGAGCGCATCGAATTCGGCCTGCGTCAGGCCGGCCAGGCCGCCGATGTCGAACACGCGGCGGCGCTGGCCCGCTTCCCAGTCTTCCTTGCCGTTCTTGAACGCCGACAATCGCGCGTGCTCGTCGAAGATCTCGTGCGCGGACGTGAAATCGAAACCTTCGAAACCCATGCGGCGCGCAACGTCGCACATGATGTCCCAGTCGGCACGGGCACTGCCCGGCGCGGCCAGGAAGGCGCGCTGGCGCGAGATGCAGCGCTCGGAATTGGTGACGGTGCCATCCTTCTCGCCCCAGCCGAGGGCCGGCAGCAGCACGTGCGCCGCTTCGTTCGTGTCCGTGCCGAGCACGATGTCGGAGGCCACGACCAGCTCGCATTTTTCCAGCGCGCGCCTTGCCTGGTCGGCATCCGGCAGGCTCACGAGCGGGTTCGTCGCCATGATCCACACGGCTTTCACTTTGCCATCCTCGATGGCGCGGAACAGGTCGACGGCCTTCAGGCCCGGCTTGCCGGCGACGTGCGGCGAGCCCCAGAATTCCTGCAATGCCGCGCGCTGGGCCGCGTCGTCGAGGTCCATGTGCGCGGCCAGCATGTTCGCGAGGCCGCCCACTTCGCGTCCGCCCATCGCGTTCGGCTGGCCCGTCAGCGAGAACGGTCCCATGCCGGGGCGGCCGATGCGGCCCGTGACCAGGTGGCAGTTGATGATGGCATTGACCTTGTCGGCGCCCGCCGTCGACTGGTTCACGCCCATCGTGAACCCCGTGATGACTTTCTCGGTGTTCGCGAACATCTCGTAGAAGCGTTCCAGGTCGCCCGCGTCGACGCGGCAGGCCTTGGCCACCTCGGCCAGCGTACCCGCCTTGCGCGCGGCGTCCAGCGCGTCGGCCACGCCGGTCGTGTGCGCCTCGATGAACGCCTCGTCGGCAGCGTGTTCGGCCAGGTAACCGAGCAGGCCGTCGAACAGCCAGACGTCCGTGCCCGGCTTGACGGGCAAATGCAGGTCGGCGATGTCGCACGTGGCCGTGCGGCGCGGGTCGACGACGACGACCTTCAGTTCCGGACGCTCCTGCTTCGCGCGCGCGATGCGCTGGTACAGCGTCGGGTGGCACCATGCGGCGTTCGAACCGACGAGCACGACCATGTCGGCCTGCTCGAAGTCCTCGTAGCAGCCCGGCACGACGTCCTCGCCGAACGCGCGCTTGTGGCCGGCCACGGCCGACGACATGCACAGGCGCGAGTTGGTGTCGATGTTCGCACTGCCGACATAGCCCTTCATGAACTTGTTGGCAACGTAGTAATCCTCGGTCAGCAGCTGGCCGGAGACGTACAGCGCCACGGCGTCCGGACCGTGTTCCGCGATGACGCGGGCAAAGCCCTGCGCAACCTTGTCCAGCGCTTCATCCCAGGACGCTTCGCGCAGCCCGCCCCGCAGTCCACCTTCGTCCCGCAGCATCGGGGACAACAGGCGGCCGCGGTTGCCGAGCGTCTCGCCCAGCGCGGAACCCTTCACGCACAGGCGGCCCTTGCTGGCCGGGTGTGCCGCGTCGCCCGCGATCGCGAGCTGGCCGTCCTGCCCGACCTGGGCGTTGACGCCGCAGCCGACGCCGCAATACGGGCAGGTGGTACGAACGGTGGTGGGGATGACAGACAACTTCATGAAAACTCCTCGTCAGGCCGCTTGCGCTGCGACGTCATCGGAGTGCGCGCGGCCGAACAGCAACTGGTCGCGGATGGACGAGATGTCCGTCCGCTTTTGAATCAGGTCAAAATACCACGGTCCGTCGGCGACGTCACCGTACAACACGGCGCCCGTCAGACGGTTGCCCGCGACGACGAGGCGTTTGTAGATGCCGCCGCGGCGATCGCGCAACACCAGGTCTTCGCTGCCCTCGCCGCCGACGATGTCGCCGGCCGAGTACAGGTCCACGCCCGTCACCTTCAGCTTCGTCGCGGTGGCCTGCTGCACGTAGCGGCGGTGGCCCGCGCCCGCGAGGTGGGCGGCGGCGACGCGCGCCTGGTCCCAGATCGGCGCGACGAGGCCGAACGTGGCGCGGCGGTGCTGCACGCATTCGCCGACGGCGTACACGCGCGGGTCGTAGGTCTGCAGCGTGTCGTCGACGACGATCGCGCGTTCGCAGTGCAGGCCGGCGGCTTTCGCCAGTTCGACGTTCGGGCGCACGCCGGCGGCCATCACGACGAGGTCGGCGTCGACGGTTTCGTCACCCTCGAAGCGTACCGAGCGCACGCGCTCCTCGCCCTCGATGGCGACGGTCTGGCGGTTCAGCAGGATGCGCAGGCCGCGCCGTTCCAGGCTCGCGCGCAGCAGCTCGGCGGCGGGCGGATCGAGCTGCTGGTTCATCAGGCTGCCCATCACGTGCACGACGGCGACTTCCATGCCCTGGCGCAGCAGGCCATTGGCCGCTTCCAGGCCGAGCAGGCCGCCACCGATGACGACGGCCTTCCCGCCCGCACGCGCGGCAGCGAGCATCGTGTCGACGTCGCTGATGTCGCGGAAGCCGATCACGCCCGGCAGCTGGTGACCCGGCACCGGCACGATGAACGGCTTCGAGCCCGTCGCGATCAGCAGGCGATCGTACGGCACGGCGAGGCCGGAGGCGGCGTGCACGACGCGCTTCTTGCGGTCGATGCGCACGACCGGATCGCCCGCGTGGAGGGTAATACCGTTGGCGTCGTACCACTCAGGCGTGTTGAGCATGATGTCGTCGACGGTCTTCTCACCCGCGAGCACGGGCGAGAGCAGGATGCGGTTGTAATTCCCGTGCGGCTCGGCGCCGAACACGGTGATGCGGTACATGTCAGGCGCGAGCTTCAGCAGCTCCTCGACCGTGCGCATGCCCGCCATGCCGTTGCCGATGACGACCAGCCGCGGATGCGCATGTCGGGCGTTCATTTACGCCCCCACCCAGACCTTGCCGTCTTCGACGCGCACCGGATAGCTCGTCACCGAGTGGTGCGGCGCTTCCAGGCATTCGCCGGTCTGCAGGTCGAAGTGCTGCTTGTAGATCGGCGACGCGACGACGATGCGCTCACCCAGGCTGCCGACGATGCCGCGCGACAGCACGGCGGCGTCCGAGTTCGGATCGTAGTTATCGATGGCGTACACGCGCGGCGACTCGGCGCCCACGCGGAACACGGCCACCTGGCGCCCGTTCAGCAGGGCGGCCACGCCGGTGTCGGGAACGATCTGGTCGAGCGAGCAGACTGCATTCCACTGATTCAGTTGAAGGTCACGGTGCATGGTGTTCTCCTTTTCCAGACGATGGGTTAAGCGGCAACGATCGGGATCGTGCGGCGGCGTTCTTCCGGCGTGGCCGGACGGATCTGGCCGCGCTCCGGCATGAACACGACGTTGTCGTCCGTGCTCTCGGTGTTGACGAAGCTGCGGAAACGCTGGCGCACGGCCGGGTCTTCGACGGCGTTCTTCCACTCGTCGGCATACGTGTCGACCACGCGCTGCATGTCGGCTTCCAGTTCGGCGGCGATGCCCAGCTTGTCGTCGATGACGACCTGCTTCAGGTAGTCCAGGCCACCTTCCAGGTTCTCGCGCCACGTGCTGGTGCGCTGCAGGCGGTCGGCGGTGCGCACGTAGAACATCAGGAAGCGGTCGACCAGTTTCACGACGGTCGCTTCGTCAAGGTCCGACGCGATCAGCTCGGCGTGACGGGGTTTCATGCCGCCGTTGCCGCACACGTACAGGTTCCAGCCCTTCTCGGTGGCGATCAGGCCCACGTCCTTGCCCTGCGCCTCGGCGCATTCGCGGGTGCAGCCGGAGACGCCGAACTTGATCTTGTGCGGTGCGCGCAGGCCCTTGTAGCGGTTTTCCAGCGCGATGGCGAAGCCGACGGAATCGCCCACGCCGTAGCGGCACCACGTCGAGCCGACGCACGATTTCACGGTGCGCAGCGACTTGCCGTAGGCGTGGCCGGACTCGAAGCCGGCGGCGATCAGCTCTTCCCAGATCGCCGGCAGCTGGTCCACGCGGGCGCCGAACAGGTCGACGCGCTGGCCGCCCGTGATCTTGGTGTACAGGCCATACTTCTTCGCGACCGCGCCCACGGCGATCAGGCCGTCCGGCGTCACTTCACCGCCCGGCATGCGCGGCACGACGGAGTAGGTGCCGTCCTTCTGGATGTTGCCGAGGAAGTAATCGTTCGAATCCTGCAGGCTGGCGTGCTGGGGCTTCAGCACGAAGTCGTTCCACGTCGACGCCAGGATGTTGGCGGCGACCGGCTTGCAGATGTCGCAGCCCAGGCCCTTGCCGTGCTTGTGCAGCAGCTCGCCGAAGCTCTTGATGCCGCTCACGCGGATCAGGTGGTGCAGTTCCTGGCGCGAGTACGCGAAGTGCTCGCACACGTGGTTGTTGACGGCCATGCCGGCCTTCGCCATCTCGGCCTTCATGATCTGCGTGACGAGCGGCACGCAGCCGCCGCACGACGTGCCGGCGTTGGTGCACGACTTGATCGCGGCGATGTCGCAGGCGCCACCCGCGACGGCGTCGGCGATGGTGCCCTTGCTGACGGCATTGCACGAGCRGACCTGCGCGGATGCCGGCAGCGCCTCGACGCCGAGCGCCGGGCGGGCACCGCCTTCGGCCTGCGGCAGGATCAGGAATTCCGGCGCTTCCGGCAGTTCCATATCGTTCAGCATCATCTGCAGCAGGCTGCCGTATTCGGCCGCGWCGCCGATCAGCACGGCGCCCAGCAGCTTCTTGCCGTCGTCGGAGACGACGATCTTCTTGTAAACCTGCTTGCGCTCGTCGGTGAATTGGAAGCTGCGCGCGCCCGGGGTGTTGCCGTGGGCGTCGCCGATCGACGCGACGTCCACGCCCATCAGCTTCAGCTTCGTGCTCATGTCGGCGCCGGCGAACGCGGCTTCCTGGCCGATCAGCGCGCGGGCGACGATGCGCGCCATTTCATAGCCCGGTGCCACGAGGCCGAACGTCTGGCCGCCCCACGCGGCGCATTCGCCGATCGCGTAGATGTGCGGGTCCGAGGCCAGGCAGGTGGCGTCGATGGCGACGCCGCCGCGCGGGCCCATTTCCAGGCCGCAGGCCTTGGCCAGTTCGTCGCGCGGGCGGATGCCGGCCGAGAACACGATCATGTCGGCTTCGAGGAAGCTGCCGTCCGCGAATTCCATGCGGTGCGTGGCCGACTCGCCGTCGACGATGCGCAGCGTGTTCTTCTGCGTGTGCACGTTGACGCCCAGTTCTTCGATCTTGGTGCGCAGCACGCGGCCGCCGAGGTCGTCGACCTGCACGGCCATCAGGCGCGGTGCGAATTCGACGACGTGCGTGTCGAGGCTCATGTCGCGCAGGGCCTTGGCGCATTCGAGACCCAGCAGGCCGCCGCCGACGACGACGCCGGACTTCGAACGGGCGCCGCATTCCGTCATCTTTTCCAGGTCTTCGATGGTGCGGTAGACAAAGATGTCGTTGCGCTCCTTGCCCGGAACCGGCGGCACGAACGGGTACGAACCCGTCGCGAACACCAGTTTGTCGTACGAGAGAACTGCGCCATCGGCCAGCGTGACGGTTTTCGCATCACGGTCGACCGCCACGGCCTTCGCGTTCAGCTTCAGGTCGACCTGGCCGGCGTGCTTCTCGAAGAAGCCCGGCGCGACCAGCGACAGCTGCTCGGCCGTCGTACCCGAGAAGTACGAGGACAGGTGCACGCGGTCGTATGCCGGACGCGGTTCCTCGCACAGCACGGTGACCTGGAAGTGCGCAGTCGCTGCGGCTTCCGCGAACAGGGTTTCGAGGAACTTGTGGCCCACCATGCCGTGGCCGATGACGATCAGTTTCATGTTACGACTCCTATGCTGCAGTACTTGTTTCAGGCGGCGGCCGGCGCCGGCGTTTCGGGAACGGTCAGGCTGAAGCGCACGCCGATGGCACAGATGGCCGAGACGAGGACGGCGCCGCCGAGGATCAGGAGGGTCTGGCGCACGTCGCCGGTACCCTTCATCAGGAAGCCCGCCAGCACTGCGCCGACGTTGCCGCCTGCGCCGACGATGCCGGCCACGCCGCCCAGTGCCTTGCGGCTCACGAACGGGACCAGGGCATAGGTCGAACCGCAGGCCATGTGGGTGCACAGGCCGAAGGCCAGCATCGCGACGATGGCCATGGTCACGTTGGTGGTCTGCGAGAACCACAGCAGGCCCAGGCCTTCGCCCACCATCAGGATGAACAGCAGGTTGACGCGGGAATTCAGGTCGCCGCGGGCGGCGGCCTTGTCCGAGATCCAGCCGCCCAGGGCGCGGGCGAACAGGGCCAGCAGGCCGAAGCTGCCGGCGGCCATGCCGGCCGCTTTCAGCGACAGGCCGAAGTGGTCGACGTAGTAGGTGGCGGCGACGTTGTGGATGAACAGTTCGATACCGAAGCAGGCGCCGTAGGTGATGAACAGCAGCCAGGCGCGGTAGTTGCGGCAGGCTTCGAAGAAGCTGGCCCAGCCACCCTTGTTGCCGCTTTCGAACGCCACGCCAGCGGCGCGCAGTTCGGTGAAGTTACCTTCCGGGCAATCTTGCGTGAATTTGTAGTAGACGACGGACATGATCAGCATCAGCACGCCCGGCACGACCAGGGCGACGCGCCAGCCCATCGTCTCGTTCACGCCCAGCATGATCACGGCGCCCATCAGCAGCGGCATCGTGGCTTGCGCGACGCCGCCACCGCTATTGCCCCAGCCGGCCGATGCCGCATTGGCGGTGCCGACGACCTTCGGGCCGAACATGACGGAGGTGTGATACTGGGTGATCACGAAGCTGGCGCCGACGGCGCCGATGCCGAGGCGGAACAGCAGGAAGCTTTCATAGCTCTGGGCCATGGCCACGCCCAGCACGGGGATCGCGCCCAGCGCCAGCAGGCCGGTGTAGGCCTTGCGGGGGCCGAAGCGGTCGCACAGCGGGCCGATGATCAGGCGCACGATGATCGTGATGGCGACGGCCGCGATGTTGATGTCCGCGATCTGGCTCATCGACAGATGGAACTCGCCCTTAATCACCGGCATCAGCGGTGCGCAGGCGAACCAGGCGAAGAAGCAGACAAAAAATGCCACCCAGGTCAGGTGGAACGCACGCATCTGCGGCGTGTCGAAGGAAAATAGCTTGATGCTGTTTGCTTTCCCGGCCATGTTCTTATTCCCTTAAAAACGAAAAGGCGCCCGCTGCGTACCACAAGCGCGACGAGAATCGCGAGAGCAGTGCAGCGGACGCCGTTGTCCTGTTTGCCAATCTCCTCCGTTGGAGTCGGCCCTTATATTGGGGATCGCCGTTGATCCCTACCCTAGTCTTTGCAAGACCCGTGCCAGATCGTTTTACGGGGGAGAAACGTATTTACCGCACCCCTTGCGCTTCATTGCAGTGCACCACGCACGGAATGACGCACGAAAATGAAGCACGCATACGGCGCGGGGCGCACCGGCTACGCACCAACCATGGCCTGGCGGCGGATGGGGAAGGAAGAGATATAGGTGTCTGGGACGCTGCCGTCCCAGACCTTGCCGTCCATGAGCACGGAACGGCGCATCAGCGAGGATGGGGCGGGCACGCCGGCCAGCACGGCCGCTTCGCGGTACAGGCCCACGCGGTTCACGCGCGCGGCGATGGCGGCGTAGTCGACGTCGTCGCGCAGCAGGCCCCAGCGCCGGTGCTGGGTCATGAACCACATGGCGTCCGACAGATACGGGAAGCTGGCCTCGCCCTCGTCGAAAAAGCGCACGGGGTCGGGGTCGAGCCAGCGCCGCCCCAGGCCATTCTCGTACTCGCCGTGCAGGCGCGCGGCGATGGCGTGGCGGTCGCCGTGCACGTAGGCCGGACTGGAGAGCACTTCGGCCGCCGCCTCGCGGTGCTCGGCCGACTCGTCGAGCCAGCGCCCCGCTTCCAGCACGGCCGCAATGAGCGAACGGCAGGCGTGCGGATTGGCGTCGACGAAAGCGGCCGTCGCCCCCAGCGCCTTGCCGGGATGGTCGGGCCAGATGTCCTGGCTCGTCGCCACGGTGAAGCCGCAGCCATCGAGTACCGTGCGGGTGCTCCACGGCTCGCCGGCGCAAAAGCCGTCCATGTGCCCGGCCGCCAGGTTCACGGCCATCTGGCTGGGCGGGACGGTGACCACCTGGGCGTCGCGCAGCGGATCGATGCCGCCGGCCGCCAGCCAGTAATAGAGGAACATCGCGTGGTTCCCGGTCGGGAAAGTGTGCGCGAACGTGTAGCGGCGCGTGCCCTTGCGCATGGCGGCGGCCAGCAGCGCGAGATTCGTCACGCCCTGGCGCGCCAGCGCGCGCGACAGCGTGATGGACTGGCCGTTGCGCGACAAATTCATCAGCACGGCCATGCGCGTGGCGGCGCCGCCGATGCCGTTCTCGACACCGTACAGCATCCCGTACAGCACGTGCGCCACGTCGATCTCGCCCTGCAGCAGGCGGTCGCGCATGCCCGACCACGAGTGCTGGCGCGTGAGCTCCAGCTTGATGCCGTATTTGTCGTCCAGTCCCAGCACGGACGCCATCACGAGCGAAGCGCAATCCGTCAGCGGCATGAAGCCGGCCTTGATCACGGCCTTTTCCGGCCGGTCCGAACCGGCCACGAAAGCGTGTGCCATTCGTATCCTTTTTATTAACCGAGTAAGTCCTCGACGTCGAGGATGCGCTGGGCGACTTCCGCCAGCCTGAGTTTCTTGTTCATCGCCATGCTGCGCAGCCGCTGGTAGGCCTCTTCCTCCGTCAGCTTGTTGCGCGCCATGAGCACGCCCTTGGCCCGTTCGATCAGCTTGCGGTCGGCCAGCTGGCGGCGCGTGTCGGACAACTCGTCCAGCAGCTTCTGTTCGCGCCGGAAGCGCTTCAGGGCCACGTCCAGCACGGGTTTCACGCGCTCCGCGTGCAGCCCGGCCACGATGTACGCGGACACGCCGGCCTCGATGGCCGCGTCCATGCTGGACGGCGTGCCGTCGTCGGTGAACAGGACGATGGGACGCGGCTCGTCGCGCGTGGCGATCACGATGTGTTCGAGGACGTCGCGCGCATCCGATTCGCTGTCGATGATGATCATGTCCGGCTGGATCTGGGCGATCCGCTCGGGCAGGAAGATATCGGCCGGGAGCGACGCGACGATGTCGTAGCCGGATTCCAGCAGGCCGATGCGCAGCGCCGTGTTGCGCCGCGCCTGGGCGGCGAGCACGGTTTCGTCCGTGACATCTCCAGGGACGGTGGTGACGACGACGATGCGCAGGGTGCGCTGGGCATTGGACGGCTGTTTCATGTCTTCAGAATATGCAATTTTCGGGCCAAAGTGTACCTCAGTCAAAAGATATTCATCAGAGCAATAACGAGGGTGTGGACAGATTAAGTTGTCGCGCATTAAATATTCACAAATCCAATGGGAAGCATCACAAACTAAAAGTTCATTTATGACGCGAGTCTTCTTATACTGCATCGCAACACGACAGCTTTATCGGAGATGACGATGAATACCGCAACGATCACCCAGGCGCACGACAAGGCTCTGCGCCACCACCTCGCCGATGCGTTCGGCAAGCTCCGCGATTTTGCGATCGAACTGTACACGGCGCACGGCGGCTGGTTCGTGCATGACGCCGCCCAGCCGGCCAGCGGCGCCCTCGCCCGCAACAAGCAGAGCCTCACCCACATGATGATCATGGGCACCGGCTGCAAGAACCACGCACCGGCCCGGGCTGTTGACGTGCTGCGCGCAAAGAACTGAATAACCGAACAAACCAAATCAAAGGAAAAACAATCATGACTCCTATCGAATACGTCACCGTCGCCATCTCGGCCGTCGCCATCGTCGCCCGCATCGTGATCTTCGTGCGTAACCCGTCCGTCACCGCACCCAGCGAACCGTGGCTGGCCCAGGCGCCGACCGAACTGTGGATGGGCGAATACGCCCGACCGAAGACGGCCGCGTAAAACAACCTTTGTTGTAAAAATCGTCTCCACACGCCCGGCATTGGCCGGGCGTTGTTTTTGTACTTACGCACGCGCGCCACTCTTCAAGGCGAACCCGACCAGCATCATTGACGGCTGAGCTAGAATGTTTTTTTGCAATTTCTCACCAAGAAAGCATTCTTGTTCTTCATTTATCGATCCGACTGATGATGCGACCCTCTGCCCTTACCGTTCTCGCCGCGCTGCTGGCGCTACCCGCCGCCGCCTCGACACAAGTGACCCTCGACCAGGCCATGGCCAACCCCGACTGGATCGGCACCCCCGTGGAAGCGGCGTGGTGGAACTGGGATGGCAAACAGGTGTTCTATCAGCAGAAGCGCACCGGCTCGCCGCTGCGCGACACGTGGAGCGTGAACCCGGCCAGGGCCGGCCACGCGACGCAGGTGAGCGACGCCGACCTCGCGCAGCTCGACAGTCCGGAAACGGTGTACAACCGCACCCGCGCCCGCGCCGTCGTCGTGCGCAACGGCGATCTGTTCGAGCGCGACCTGAAGACCGGCACCCTCGTGCAGATCACGCGCGGCACCGGAACGCCGGTCCAGGCCGTGCAGTATTCGGCCGACGAGCGCAGCGTGCAGTTCCGCATCGGCGACGACTGGTTCGCCTGGGACCGCAGCACGCGGGTACAGGGCCCCGTCGCCCTGCTGCGCGCGGCGAAGGATCCGAACGCGCCGGAGCCCGACGCCCTGCGTGACATGCAGCTGCGCCTGTCCACGATCCTGAAGCGCCAGAAGGACGAGCGCGACGCCACCCGCGCCCAGGCGGAAGCACTGCGCCACGCCGACCCGACCCGCGCCCCGGCCCCGATCTACCTGGGCGACAAGCTCGCCATCGTGAGCAGCGCGCTGTCGCCGGACGGCCGCTGGCTGCTCGTCGTCACGGGTCCCAAGGATGCGGACAAGGGCCGCGTCGGCAAGATGCCGCGCTACGTGACCGAAAGCGGCTACGAGGAGTTCTCGGACGAGCGCACGCGCGTGGGCCGCAACACGCCGCGCGGCCACGGCCTCAAGCTCGTCAACCTCGCCACGCGCGACGTAAAGGACATCGCGCTGGACACCCTGCCCGGCATCGCGGTCGACCCGCTGGCGCAACTGCGCGCGGAGCGCAAGCTCGATCCGCTGAAAGGCAACCGCCACGTGATGATCGGCTTCCAGGGCGAGGCGATCACGTGGAGCCAGGATGGCGCCAACGCGGCCGTCATGTTCCGCGCGGTCGACAACAAGGACCGCTGGATCGCCACCGTCGACCTGTCGCACGCGGCCTTGACGCCCGTGCACCGCCTGACGGACGCGGCCTGGATCAACTACGACAACAATGAATTCGGCTGGCTGCCGGACAACACGACGCTGTGGTACCTGTCCGAGGAAACCGGTTATTCGCACCTGTACGTGCGCGACGGCGCGGGCCGCACGCGCGCGCTCACGCAGGGACAATGGGAAGCGTCGGACGTGGCCTGGTCCGCGGACGGCCGCAAGGCCTGGGTGCTGTGTAACCGCAAGACGCCGGGCACGTACGAAGTCTGCGCCGTGGCCGCGCAGGACGGCGCCACGCGCGAAGTCAGCAGCCTGGCCGGCGTGGATGATTTCCGCCTGTCGCCGGACCAGAAGAAGCTCCTCGTGCATTATTCCGGCCCCTACCTGCCGGCGCAGATCGCCACCCTGCCGTCGGCCGGCGGCGAGGCGGTGAAGCTGACCGACACGCGCACGCCGGAATTCAGGGCGCACGAGTGGATCCAGCCGCAGTTCGTGACGGTGCCGTCGACGCACGGCGGCGCGCCGGTCTGGGCCAAGCTGTACCGCCCGGCGCAGCTGGAGCCGGGGAAAAAATATCCGGTCGTGATGTTCGTGCACGGCGCCGGCTATCTGCAGAACRTCACGCAGCGCTACACGCCCTACTATCGCGAGCAGATGTTCCACAACCTGCTGGTGCAGAATGGCTACGTCGTCCTCGACATGGACTACCGCGCGTCGAAAGGCTATGGCGTCAAGTGGCGCACGGCGATCTACCGCCAGATGGGCCATCCGGAACTGGATGACTACCTGGACGGCGTGAACTGGATGGTCGCCAACCAGCAGGGCGATCCGGCGCACGTCGGCATCTACGGCGGCAGCTACGGCGGCTTCATGACCCTGATGGGCATGCTGCGCGCGCCCGAGGTGTTCCAGTCCGGCGCGGCGCTGCGCCCGGTGACCGACTGGACCTCCTACAACCACGAGTACACGGCCAATATCCTGAACACGCCGGACCTCGATCCGGACGCCTATAAAACCTCGTCGCCGATCGAGTATGCGCAGAACCTGAAGGGCCATCTGCTGATCGCGCACGGCATGGTGGACGACAACGTGTTCTTCCAGGACTCCGTGCGCATGGCCCAGCGCCTGATCGAGCTGAAGAAGGACCACTGGGAGCTGGCGCCGTATCCGCTGGAGCGGCATTCGTTCGTGCAGCCGGAGAGCTGGTATGACGAGTATCGGCGCATTTATCAGCTGTTCGAACGCACGTTGAAATAACGACGCGTGCGGTCTGCGAATGTCCGCGTGGGCACGTTCGCATCTCAGGCCAGCGGCCTGAGATGCCCCACCCTACACAATCGGATCAGCTGTAGGGTGGGCATTTGAGGCCGGGGGCCTCAAATGAAACGTGCCCACGCGTGACGTTTGCGATACGTTGGCGTTACGCACCCACCGTTCGCGTCATCGGGTTTTCGCACCGCTTTCGTACCACGCCCCCAACTGCGCCCTCTCCTCATCGGTCATATTGGTCATGTTCGCCAGCGGCATCGCCTTCAGCTGCACGGCCTGCTGGTAGATGCGCGGCGCGTTGCGGACGATGCCTTGGGCGTCGTCCAGCATCACGCCGGCCGGCGCGCTGGCAAAGCCCGGCTGCGTCGGGTGCGGCGCGTGGCATGACACGCAGCGCACCCGGATAATCGTCTCCACCCGCGAAAAGTCGACCACACCCGCGCCCGCGGCCGGGCGCGGCGGCGCCAGCGCCACCGCGAGCCCCAGCAGCAGCGCCACCCCGACCGCCGGATAGATCCACTCCACGCGTCCCTTGTGGCGCAGGTTGAAGAAATGGCGGATGAACACGCCGGCCGCCATGATCACGGCCAGCACGGCCCAGGCATGCGGGTGGCGGTAGGTCATCGCGAAGTGGTTGCTGATCATGATGAACAGCACCGGCAACGTGAAGTAGTTGTTGTGGACGCTGCGCTGCTTGCCGCGGATGCCGTAGACCGGGTCCGGCTTGCCGCCCGCGCGCATCGCCTCGACCATCCTGCGCTGGCCGGGGATGATCACCATGGCCACGTTCGCGACCATGATCGTGCCGATCATCGCACCCACGTGGATATACGCCGCGCGGCCGCCGAGGACGTGCGTGAGCCCCCACGCCGCGCCCACCAGCAGCGCGAAGACCACAACGCCGAACGCCAGGTCGTGCCGGCCCAGCTTTGATCCGCACAGCAGGTCGTACACGACCCACCCCGCGACGAGGCTGCCGAGTCCGACGCCGACGGCCTGCCACCCCGACAGGTCGGCCACGCTGCGGTCGACCATCATGGCCTGCGCGTTCAGCCAGTACACGATGACCAGCAGCGCGAAGCCCGACAGCCACGTCGAATGCGCTTCCCACTTGAACCAGTGCAGCTCCGCGGGCAGCTCGGCAGGTGCCACCAGGTATTTCTGCGGATTGTAGAAGCCGCCGCCGTGCACGGCCCACAGCTCGCCCGCCACGCCCTTCCGCGCGAGGTCGGAGCCGGGCGCCGGCGGGCGCAGCGAATTGTCCAGCCAGACGAAATAGAACGACGCGCCGATCCAGGCGATGCCGGTGATGACGTGCAGCCAGCGCACCAGCATGTTCATCCAGTCGAGTGCATACGGGACCAGGTATCCAAAGGCTTCCATTCAAGCTCCTACAAGCGTGACAGACAGGGAACACCAACCCCGCTGTTTATCCGACATGAAAAATATCGTATATTGAAAATCAGCAAACATATATAACGAGACGCCCATGTCCGCCCTTCCCCTGCACCTCGACCTGCACCTGATCCGCATCCTGTACCTGCTCCTGGTCGAAAAGAACGTCTCGCGCGTCGCCCTGAAGCTGAACCAGCCGCAGCCGTCGATTTCGGCCTCGCTGCGCAAGCTGCGCGAGCTGACGGGCGACCCGCTGCTCGTGCGCGGCGCGCGTGGCATGGTGCCGACGCAGCACGGCGAAAGCCTGCTCAAGCCGGCCAAGCGCATCCTCGACGAAACGGAGAGCCTGTTCGTGCGCAAGACGCCGTTCGTGCCGGAGCAGGCCGACCGCACGTTCCACATCGCCGCGCCCGACTATCTCGACACGCAATTCCTGCCGGGCGTCGTCGCGGCTATCCGGCGCGGGGCACCGAACAGCCGGGTGACGATCCACCACCAGGGGCCGGGCACGGACTACTTGCGCATGCTGTCGGACGGCGAGATGGACCTCGTGATCGCCAACTGGGACGAACCGCCGTCGCACCTGCACATCTCCAAGCTGTTCGAAGACCCGATCATCTGCACGATGCGCGCCGACAGCGCCTATGCCAGGCGCACGGCGTCCGACGCGATGACGGTCGAGGACTACCTGACCTTGCCCCACATCGCGCCGACCGCGATGCTGCCCGGCTACCACGGCGTGATCGACGCCTTCCTCGAACGCCAGGGCTTGCACCGCAAGGTGGCCGTGGAATCGCCCTATTTCGGCCTGATCCCGTACATGCTCACGCAGACGGACCTCGTGCTGACGACGGGCCGCCAGTTCATCCGCTTCTACGAAAAGACGCTGCCGCTGAAAAACTTCACGGTGCCGATCAAGTTCCCGCCGATGCGTTTCTATCAACTGTGGCACCAGCGCGTGCACCAGTCGCCCGAGCACAAATGGCTGCGCGACCAGGTGACGGCGGCGGCCAAGGTCGTCGTCAACCGGTAGGGTGGGCGGCCCTCCGCCCACGCGTGACGCCAACGGACCGCTTACGTCACGCGTGGGCACGGGGTGCCCACCCTACCTGGCCTGCATCGCCTTCTGCATCTGCGCCGTCATCTGCTGGAACTGCGCGGTCAGTTTCTGGCATGCATCCTTCTTCGCTTCGCACAGCACTTTCATTTCGAGGAAGGTGCCCTTGTCG
The DNA here is from genome assembly GCF_056404615.1 of Massilia sp. P2_C2. Classification (NCBI taxonomy): domain Bacteria; kingdom Pseudomonadati; phylum Pseudomonadota; class Betaproteobacteria; order Burkholderiales; family Oxalobacteraceae; genus Massilia; species Massilia sp. P2_C2. The sequence goes on from NZ_JBFUDR010000009.1 coordinate 26,157, forward strand.
TTCTTGCGGACCAGGCGTCGGACGACGGCCGGATAGGCCTCGTGGCCCTCCGGCACGAACGACCACACGGCGATCTCGGGTTGCGGCACCGTGACGACGGTCCAGCCGTCCGGATGGGTGACCTTGGCGCCGGGCAGCTTGGGTACGGCCTCGCGCGCGTCGGCGACACGGGTATAGCCGAGCGAACGCGCTTCACGCCTGGCTTGTGCCTGCGGGGTGAACTGGGCGTAGGCGCTGCCGGCCAGGGCGAAGGCGATCAGGGAAATGGCGAATCGTTTCATGGGTTTGTATCTGATTGACATGGCTACATCGTGACATGACCAGATCATCCCGGCAACACGATTTGCACCGCCCCGCCGGCGCCGATCCGTGCAAGAATGGCATGCGGCAAAAAATGTATGCGGCGCATGAACCTTGGGGCGGCCAGAAGGTATTCACCGCAAAACAGCGGAGAACGCATGCGTGGATAGGAAGATCGAAGCACAGGCGGCGGCCGGAACGGCCGAGGGCGACGCCATCCTGGTCGGCCGTGTGGCGGCCGGGGACCGGCACGCCTTCGAGATGCTGTACCGCGCGTATTTCCCGCGCCTGGCGCGCTTCCTGCAACGGATGACGCGCAGCGTGCCACTGATCGAGGAGATCGTCAATGACACGCTGCTGGTCGTCTGGCAGAAGGCCGCCACGTTCGACGGCAGCTGCAAGGTGTCGACCTGGGTGTTCGCGATCGCCTACCGCAAGGCCTGCAAGGCGTTGCACGCCCTCGACGAGCCGATCGAAGCCTCGGCCGACGAGTGCGTGGGCGACGATGCCGGCCGGCCCGACTGGCGCCTCGAGCAGCAGCGCCTCGCGCAGGCCGTCGACGCCGCCGTCGCCACCTTGCCGCTGGCGCAGCGGGCCGCGTTCCAGCTGACCTTCTATCACGATATGGGCTACGCAGAAATCGCAGAAATCATGGAATGTCCCGTCAACACCGTCAAGACGCGCCTGTTTCACGCGCGCCGCCGCCTGGCAACGCTGCTGGAAGACCAGCTGGAGGTCCGGCCATGAACCCCTACGTCGATTCGGCCGCCGACGACACGCGCCACCGCGAGGCCCAGGACGCCCTGCCCTGGCTCGCCAACGGCACCCTGGGCGGCACCGAACTGGAACGCGTGCAGACCCACGTGGAAACCTGCGCACTGTGCCGCGCCGACCTCGCGGTGTTGCGCACGGTGCATGCGGTCGGGCCGGGGACTGACCTCGACTGGGATCCGGAGCGCGCACTCGGACGCCTGCTGCCGCACCTCGACGCGCCGCTGCCGGCGCAGGATGCTCCTGAAGTGCAGACAGTACAGACAGTACAGACAGTGCAGGCCGTGCCCGCGCAGCCGGCACCCAGCCTGCTGCAACGCTGGCGCACGCGCCTGGCCGCCAACGACGGCACCTGGCTGCGCGCCGCCGTGGCCCTGCAGTTCTGCGCGATCGCCGTGCTGGCGGTACTGCTCGCGCGCCTGTCCACCCAGCCGGACACGGCAAACGACTACCACGTACTCGGCGCGGCCGGCGCGAACGGCGCGGCGCGCGTCGTGGTGACCTTCCAGCCCGACACGCCGGAACGCGAACTGCGCCGCATCGTGCGCGCCAGCGGCGCCCACATCGTCGGCGGTCCCACCGTCACGGATGCCTGGCTGGTCGGCGCGGACGGCCGGCTCGCGCCCGTGCTGGCGCGGCTGCGCGCGGAGCCGGCCGTGACGCTGGCCGAGCCGCTCAGTGCGGACGAACGACCGTGAACACACTGCTCATCCGTCTCCTCGCTCTGTTTACGGCGTGTTGCGCGCTCGCGCTGCCGCCCGCGCACGCGGAAGGCTCGACGCCGCAGGACGCGCGCACGACGGCGGCGCCGGCCGCACGCCAGGTACTCGTCATGCTGCGCATGCCGTCGCCGCACTTCCGTCCCGACGGCACGTATGGCGGCGGCTACACGGACGACGGCACCCGCGCCGCGCGGCGGCGCGTCGCGCGCGACCTTGCCGCCACCTACGGCCTGCGCGTCGTCGACGACTGGCCGATGCCCGCCATCGGCATCGACTGCTTCGTGATGGAAGATGCGAAGGCCGGCAGCGGCGGGCCGCTCGACCGGCTGCTGGCCGCGCTGGCGCACGATCCGCGCGTCGCCTGGGCCCAGCCCATCCAGGAATACCACGGCCTGGCCGACGCCGATCCGTTGTTGCCCGTGCAGCCGGCCACGCGCGTCTGGCAACTGGCCACGCTGCACCGCGCCAGCACGGGACGCGGCGTGACGGTGGCCGTCATCGACAGCGGCGTCGACGCGGACCACCCCGACCTCGCGGGCCAGGTCAAGCTGCGCCGCAACTTCGTCGACACGGTGCCGGACGCCGCGGAGGCCCACGGGACGGCCGTCGCCGGCATCATCGCCGCGCACGAAGGCAACGGCCTGGGCATCGCGGGCATCGCGCCGGACGCCCAATTGCTGGCCCTGCGCGCCTGCTGGGAGCCGGCCGGGTCGACCGCGCGCTGCAATACCTTCACGCTCGGCAAGGCGATCAATTTCGCGCTGATGAACGATGCGCGCATCATCAACATGAGCCTGGGCGGACCGCAGGACCGGCTGCTGCAGGCCCTGCTCGACGCGGCCCTCGCGCGCGGCGTGACGCTCGTCGGGGCAGCCGATCCCGCGCTGCCCGACGGCGGCTTTCCCGCCTCGCACCCGGGCGTGATCGCGGTCGCGTCCGACACGCAGCGCGTGGCGCCGCCCGGATCGCTGCGCGCGCCGGGTACGGACGTGCCCACGTCGCTGCCGGGCGCACGCTGGGGCATGGTGTCGGGCTCGTCGTATGCGGCGGCCCACGTGGCCGGGCTGGCCGCGCTGGTGCTCGAACTGCGTCCCGGCACGGCGCCGGCCCGGCTGCGGGCCGATCTCGACGGTGGCGCGCGCATCCTCCCTGCCGCGTTAGCGTCGGCGTCCGGACAAGCTGGTAGCATAGACGCCTGCGCGGCCATTGCACGTGCCGCGGGAGCCTGCGTTTGCCCATGTCCGCCATCCACCGCCACGACCGCCAGCCTTCCTTCCCCGCGCCCGCGTTGACGGGCGCGCGCGCATTCCGCCTCGCCACCCTCGCCGCCCTCGTGCTCGCGCGTGCGGCGTGGGCGCAGACCAGTGCCGACATCACCCTCGTGTCCGAATACTCGGTGCGCGGCGTCTCGCTCGGCCCCCAACCCGCGCTGCAGCTGCGCGTCGACCATGACGCCGAGGGCGGCTGGTATACCGGCGCCTTCGCCTCGCCCGTCACCTTGTACGGCCACCGGCAGGGCCAGCTGATCGTCTACGGCGGGCGGGCGCTGCCGTTGACGTCGGGCCTGTCCTGGGATGCCGGCATCAGCCGCACGGCGTTCCTGCGCAACCGCCATGACGACTACTTCGAGTTCTACGCCGGCCTGGCGCTGGAGCGCGCCAGCGCGCGCCTGTCGTATGCACCGACCTATTACAACGCGGGCCGCACGGCCTACCTCGACCTGAACGGCAGCATCCCGCTGGGCGGCACCCCGCTGAACGACGGGGTGAGCCTCGCGTTGCACGCCGGCGTGCTGCGCACGTTCGGCCACTATTACCGGGAGTCACGTGACCGCGCCGATCTGCGCGCCACACTCGCGTTCGACACAGGCGACTGGCGCCTGCAGGCCGGCTGGCAGACGCTCGTGAATGCGTCCGACACCGAGATACCGCGCGCCCGCGCCCTCGTCGCCAGCATCAGCCGCCGCTTCTAAAAATTCGGGGTCAGAGCACATTTCCTCGACAATTCGGGGTCAGAGCACTTTTTGGTGCAGGATCTCTAAAGCAAGGAAGCCCAAATAGCTGATGCCGTCCCATCACGCGCCTATCGATGTCTTGGGTTTGCGTCGAGGACTCGTGTCCGCCGAGACATTGATCAGAAATGTGCTCTGACCCCGAATTTATGCTCTGACCCCGAATTTCCTGACCCCGAATTTCAAAAAAAACGCGCTCCGATTGAACCTTGCACGCAGACGGGGGCATACACGGCTCCTATCTCGCGCACTCCAAAAGGAGCCATCATGAACCTGCAATCGCAAGCGGCCGTTCGCATGCTCAAGGCCGGACTGTCCAGTATCGTCCTCGGCGCCTTCCTGGCGTCGTGCGGCGGCGGTGACGACGACCATCCGATGGGGAACGGCGGCATGACCAGCACCTTTGCCACCAAGACCCTCGTCGCGGACCAGGGCACGGATGCGGCGAACCTCGACACGCATCTCGTCAACGCCTGGGGCATCGCGTTCAACCCGACCGCCTTCGTCTGGGTCGCCAACAACGGCACCTCGACGTCGACCCTTTACGACGGCAATGGCGTGCCGCAATCGCTCGTCGTCGCGATTCCGTCCGGCACGGCCGGCGCGGCCGCCCCGACCGGCATCGTGTACAACGGCAGTACCGACTTCAAGGTCACGCAGAACGGCGTCACCGGCGCCAGCCCCTTCATCTTCGTGGGCGAGGCGGGCACCGTGTCGGGCTGGTCGCCCACCGTCAACCGCAACAATGCCGTGATCGCCGTCGACATGGGCGGCAACGCCGTCTACAAGGGCCTCGCGATCGGCGCATATAACGGCGCCAATTACCTGTACGCAGCCGACTTCCACAACAACCGCGTCGACGTCTACGACGCCAACTGGCAGAAGGCAACCCTGCCCGGCACCTTCACCGATCCGAACTTGCCGACTGGCTATGCCCCATTCGGCATCCAGACCATCGGCGACCGCATCTACGTGGCCTATGCCCAGCGCGAGACCGGCGGCAACGATGAGGTCAAGGGGGCGGGCCTCGGCATCGTCGATGCGTACGACACGGCCGGGAACATGGTCAAGCGGCTGGTCACCGGCGGTAATCTGAACGCACCGTGGGGCCTGGCGATGGCACCGTCCAACTTCGGCGACTTCAGCAACGCCCTGCTCGTGGGTAACTTTGGCGACGGCAAGATCAACGCCTACAACCCGACCACGGGCGCCTTCATCGGCACGCTGCAGAAGGCCGACCACACGCCCATCGTCATCGACGGCCTGTGGGGCATCGCGTTCGGCAACGGCGTCAACAACCAGCCGACGAACACCCTGTTCTACACGGCCGGGCCGGGCGACGAAGCACACGGCGCCTATGGACGCATCGACATGCAATAAAGGCGTTCAGGACAGGAACGAGGCGAACATCGACACGGTCGCCGCCGCCATCACGCCGGTGCACAGCCAGCCCAGTGCACGCAGGCGCGGCGCGATCGTGAGTTCGCCCATGATGCGCGGACTCGATGCGACGAGCATCATGATCGCCATCACGGGCACGGCGATGACGCCGTTCAGCACGGCGCTCCAGTACAAGGCCTTGATGGGGTCGAGCGGCATGAAGTTGATGCCGACGCCGGCCAGCGTGGCGACGATGATGATCGCGTAGAACTTGCGGGCCGCCGGGAACTCGGCGCCCAGGCTGCTCTTCCAGTGGAACGTGCCGGCCATCGCGTATGCGGCGGAACCGGCCAGCACGGGGATCGCGAGCAGGCCCGTGCCGACGATGCCCAGCGCGAACAGGATGAACGCGAGCTCGCCGGCAACGGGCCTGAGCGCCGATGCCGCCTGCGCCGACGATTGCAGGTCATGCACGCCCTGCGCGTGCAGGGTGGCGGCCGTCGTCAGCATGATGAAAAAGGCGACGGCGTTCGACACGGCCATGCCGACCAGCGTGTCGAACCGGATGCGGCTGAACTGCACCTCGACCTGCTCGGGCGCGCGGCGCAGCGGCTGCGCGTCGTCGTCCGCGCGCAGCTCCTCGACTTCCTGCGCGGCCTGCCAGAAGAACAGGTAGGGGCTGATCGTCGTGCCGAACACGGCGACGATCGTCGTCAGGTAGTCCTTGTGCCACGCCATGTGCGGCCATACGGTGGACTTCAGCACCGTGCCCCACGGCACATGGATGACGAACACGGTGGCTACGTAGGCGAGCAGCACGAGCGTGAGCCATTTCAGCAGGTTCACGTAGCGCTGGTACGGGATGAACACTTGCAGCAGCACGGACAGCACGCCGAAGCCGACGGCATACCACAACGGGCGTCCGGGCACGACGAGGGCCATCGCATCGCCCATCGCCGCCACGTCGGCCGCGATGTTGATGATGTTCGCGACGAGCAGCAGGCCGACGATGACCCACACCACCAGGCGCGGCGCAAAGCGCTGCAGGTTGGTGGCAAGGCCGCGTCCCGTCACGCGGCCGATGTGGGCGCTGATGACCTGGATGGCGGCCATCAGCGGATACGTCAGCAGCAGGGTCCACAGCAGGTTGAACCCGAACTGGGCGCCGGCCTGCGAATAGGTGGCGATGCCGCTCGGGTCGTCGTCGGCGGCGCCGGTGATCAGGCCCGGACCCAGCTTGGCCAGCCAGGTCGAGGCTTCCGGCGACGGCGGCGCTGTCGATCCGTCGGCATCCTTCGTGTCCTCGGCTTTCATGAGGACCATCATGCACGCATGAGCGCCGGCGATATGTACGCGTGCGCACACTGTGCCGAGGCCGTTGCGCCGACCGATCGCATTCGTGGGCGACAGGGCTCGGCCGAGACAATTTACGCATTTTTCCTCATGGCAACATGCTATGCTGGCAATGGTCCCTTATACGACGAGGAATATGAAGTACATATCGGTTTTGTTACTGCTGATTGCGGATGTCGCTCATGCGGCAGGCGCTCCACACCCAAAAGATGCCGCGGCCTATGCCGCCTGCTCGGAGGCGACGGCGACGTCGCGCGAAGCAAAACGGCTCGAGGACCTTGCAGGAAGAGATGCAGTCATCGAGCTCGTGACCAAGAAGTGCGGATACCGGCCAGTCGTGAAACGCGGCGATGGAGGGCTGGAGCTCTCGGATGAAGATTGCAAAGATCTTTTCGATTGGCATAAGGACGGGCTTTGCAAGGTTGAAGACACCGTCGCGCTGGATTTGCAGACCAGAGAGATGGACCCGCGAGTTTTTAATCGGGAAAAATTTTCGGATTACTGTACGCGCCATCGGACAGCCGGAGCGCTCAATAACTACGAAGCATTCAAGAAGAAGGTCTGTGTGGTTCCGGGAGCCGGGAAATAATCAATCCCTGACAACCTCCGACACTTTTTTGGGTGGCGATCATGCGTTGATTTGACGCGGGCGCCAATTGCATCATGGCGCCCGCGTCAAAGAGTGCGATTATTCCTGTTTATCGCCTCTCCGCCGCGATCCACTTCTCCACCTGCGCCTGCAGGATAGTCAACGGCAAGGTACCGTCGCCCAGCACTACCTCGTGGAAGCGCGCGTAGCTGAACTTCGGCCCCAGTTCGCGCTGCGCCCGCGCGCGCAGGTCGAGGATCTTCAGCGCGCCCACCTTGTACGCCAGCGCCTGCCCCGGCCACACCATGTAGCGCTCGACCTGGTTCGTTGCGCGCGCCTCGCTGTAGCCGAGGTTGTCCATCATGTACGCGACCGCCTTCTCGCGCGACCAGCCCTGGGCATGCATGCCGGTGTCGACGACGAGGCGCACGGCGCGCAGCAATTCGTCGTTCAGGTGGCCGTAGTATGCGGCCGGGTCGTCGTACAGGCCGAATTCGCGGCCCAGCGTCTCGCAGTACAGCGCCCAGCCCTCCGTGTACGCGGCGGCGCTCGGATGCTCCGTGAAAAACTTGCGGAAGTCCGGCAGCGGCAATTCCTTCAGCAGCGCCGCGTGCAGGTGGTGGCCCGGCACGCCCTCGTGCAGGAACAGGCTCGTCATGCCGACCGTGCTGTAATCCTTCGGGTCGTTGACGACGGCCCAGAACACGCCCGGATGCGAACCGTCGGCGGCGACGGGCGTGTAGTGGTCGGACGCCGTGGCGCGGGTCAGTTCCGGCTCCAGCTGGATGTCCAGCTTTGCCTTCGGCAGCAGGCTGAAATACTGCGGCAGCTTCGCCTCCACCGTGCCATAGATCGCGCGGTAGCGGTCCAGCACCTCGCGGTCGCTCGTGAACGGCTTGAAGCGCGGCTGGGCGGCGACCCATTGCGGGAACGTCTTGAACTGGCCGTCATAACCCAGCTTGGGCGCCAGGGTGGCCATCTGCTGCTGGATGCGCACCACTTCCTTCTCGCCCAATGCATGGATTTCCGCAGGCGCCAGGTCGAGGTTCGTGTTGTTGCGGATGCGCGCCTGGTACCACGCGGCGCCATCCGGCAGCGCGCCATAGCCGGCCGTCTCCCGGCCGGCAGGCAGGTAATCCTTCTCGAGGTAGGTGTTCAGGCGCGCGAGCGCGGCGTCGATCTGTTGCGCGGCCTGGCGATAACCGGCCGTCAGGCTCGTGCGATCCTGGTCGGAGAAGCCGGCCGGCAGGTTCCTGATGGGCGTATAGAAGATGCCTGCTTCCGGATTGCCCGCCGCCAGCTGGCGGAACTGCGGCAGCATCTTCGCGGTGATCGCCTTCGGCTGCACGACACCCTTTTTAACGCCCTCCTTCATGTTGGCGATGGCCTGGTCTATCCACGCCGGCAGCTGTTCCAGCCGGGCGAGATAGGCGCGGTACTGCGCGGGCGTCGCCAGCGGCTGCGAACCCGTGCCGCTCGCGTAATTGGCGAGCGTGCTCGGGATATTGTCGAAGTGGTTCAGCGGCAGCAGGTGCTCGGGGAAGCGTTCGAGGTCCAGCTGGCTGCGGATCTCGAATTCGAGGATGGCGTAGTTCAGCCGCGCCTTGTCGGACAGGCGCGCGCCGGCGAGCCGGTGCAACTCGTCCAGCAACTTGTGGTTCGCGGCGAAGTAACGGGCGCGTACCCTGGGCGAGATGGCCATGCCGATCTGGTCGTCGTAGCGGCTGTCGCCGTTGGCGGTGGCGTACAGCAGCGGGTCGAAGCGGGCGCGCGTATCGTAGAAGCGGGCGGCCAGGCGGTCGAGCTGGCGTTCGGCGGCGGAGGCGGATGGCGTGGGGGTTGCCGGGGGTGTGGCGGCCTGGGCGGACAGGATAGGTGCGCCGGCCGCCAACAGGGCCGCGAGGATGGCGGCGTTCAACGTGGAATTCATGGGTCTCCTTTGTGAGGTTGTTGCCCAAAAGGATACTACGAGTTGCCGGATCGACCATATCCCCATTTTGGCGCATTGCATGCACCTATACGGTGCTTCTGCACACTTGCGGGGCAATGCATGGCATATGTTCACTGGTAGTGCACGCTTTCACCAAATTGGAACGTTTATTGCTAAGAAGAAGTGCTTATCTGACCAACTTGCACTTTTTTGGAGTAGTAACGCATGGATGCATTCAAAAGCGGAGCCGACGCGCTCTTCATTCTGCTCGGCGGGATCATGATCCTGGCGATGCACGCCGGTTTCGCCTTTCTCGAATTGGGCACGGTCCGCCGCAAGAACCAGGTCAACGCCCTGGTCAAGATCCTGATCGACTTCGCGGTGTCGACGATTGCCTATTTCTTCGTCGGCTATGGCATCGCCTACGGCATCCACTTCCTGGGCGCCACCGACACGCTCGTCGCGAAGAACGGCTACGAGCTGGTGAAATTCTTCTTCCTGCTGACGTTCGCCGCCGCGATCCCCGCCATCATTTCGGGCGGCATCGCCGAGCGCGCCAAATTCCACCCGCAGATGGCCGCCACCGCCCTGCTCGTGGGCCTCGTCTACCCGTTGTTCGAAGGCATCGCCTGGAATAACCGTTTCGGTGTGCAGGACTGGCTCGCATCCGCCTTCGGCACGCCGTTCCACGACTTCGCCGGCTCCGTCGTCGTGCACGCCGTGGGCGGCTGGGCCGCGCTGCCGGCCGTCCTGCTGCTGGGCGCGCGCCGCGGCCGCTACACCAGGGATGGCCGCATCTCGGCGCATCCGCCGTCGAACATTCCGTTCCTCGCGCTGGGCGCCTGGATCCTGACGGTCGGCTGGTTCGGCTTCAACGTGATGAGCGCCCAGACGCTGGACAAGATGAACGGCCTCGTCGCCGTGAACTCCCTGATGGCCCTCGTGGGCGGCACGCTGACCGCGTTCGTGATGGGCAGGAACGACCCCGGCTTCGTCTACAACGGCCCGCTGGCCGGCCTCGTCGCCGTGTGCGCCGGCTCGGACCTGATGCATCCGCTCGGCGCCCTCGTCACGGGTGCAGTGGCCGGTGCCATCTTCGTCGTGATGTTCACGCTGGCGCAGAACCGCTGGAAGATCGACGACGTGCTGGGCGTGTGGCCCCTGCACGGCCTGTGCGGCGCCTGGGGCGGCATCGCGGCCGGCATCTTTGGCGACAAGGCGCTGGGTGGCCTGGGCGGCATCTCGCTCGCGTCGCAGCTGATCGGCACCCTGCTGGGCATCGCCATCGCCGGTATCGGCGGCGTCCTCGTCTACGGCCTGCTGAAGGCCACCGTCGGGCTGCGCCTGGACGCCGAGCAGGAATACGACGGCGCCGATCTGGCCATCCACCGGATCAGCGCCACGCCGGAACGCGAAACGACGTTCCAGTAATTACACCTCGTTACATCTCGCGCGCGGCCGGCTCCTTGTCACCGCGCGCCACCGCACGCCGGATGGCCGCCGCCAGCGCGGCCGGTTCGACCGGCTTGGCGAGATAATCCGTAAAGCCTGCCTGCAACGCCTTGATGCGGTCGTCCTGGCGCGTGAACGCCGTCAGGGCGATGGCCGGGATGGCGGCCGTCGCGGCGCCCAGGCGGATGCGCCGCATCAGCTCGAAGCCATCGACCTCGGGCATGCCCACGTCGCTGACGATCACGTCCGGCTTCTCGCGCTCCAGCAGGGCCAGCGCCGCGCCGGCGCCGGGCGCCGTCATCGTGGCGGCGCCGCTGACCGTGAGGATTTGTTCCAGCACGTCCAGCGTATCGGGCGCATCGTCGATCACCAGCACGCGCAGGCCGGACAGGTCGGCCAGATCGCTCGCCGGCGCAGCCGCGCGCTGACCCGGCGCCGGCACGACCGCCTCGCGGCGCGCCAGCGGCAGGCGCACGGTGAACGTCGTGCCCGTGTGGGTGCCGGCGCTGTCCACGGCGATGGTGCCGCCGTGCAGTTCGACGAGTTGCTTGGCGATCGACAGGCCCAGTCCCAGGCCGCCGTGCTGGCGCGAGATCGATGCGTCCTGCTGGCGGAAGCGGTCGAACACATACGGCAGGAAGTCGGGCGCGATGCCGATGCCGGAATCGATCACGCGGATCACGGCGTCGTTGCCGTCGCGGCCCAGCAGCACCTGCACGTTGCCGCCCGACGGCGTGAACTTGACGGCATTCGCCAGCAGATTCCACAACACCTGCTGCAACCGTCCCGGATCGGCGCGCACTTCGAGCGGCGGCGCGCCCGGCTCGCGTCCCAGCTCGGTGCGCAGCGCGATCAACTTGGCCGCCGCGGCCGGGTGCACGGTGCCGAGCGCGGCCTCGATCACGCGGGCCGGCTCGACCGTCTGCACGTCCAGGCGCACGGTACCGGAAATGATGCGGCTCATGTCGAGCAGGTCGTCGATCAGCTGGCCCTGGGCGCGCGCGTTGCGCTCGATCGTCTCGAGCGCCCGCTTCAGCGTCGCCTCGTCCTTCACGCCCCGCTGCAGCATGCCGGCCCAGCCGAGGATGGCGCTGAGCGGCGTGCGCAGCTCGTGCGACAGCGTGGCGAGGAATTCGTCCTTCAGCGCGGACAGTCGCTCGGCATGGTCGCGCGCGATGCGTTCGCGTTCGAGCAGTTGCTGGCGCTCCAGCGACGTTGCCTGCGATATCGCGAGGATGCGCGCGTTCGCCTCCAGCCGCGCGTCGAACACGGACGCGATGAGGGACAGGCCGAGCACGCAGAACGTGGCCAGCACGACGAGCGTCGCGAGGCTGTCGCGGTGCACGCCCACGTTCGCGGCCATGCATACGCTGTCGGCCGGGAAGCTCGCGGCCGCCATGCCCGTGTAATGCATGCCGACGATGGCGAAGCCCATCACGACGGCGGCGCCGATGCGCGGCACCCACACGTCCGGCGTGCTGCGGCGCAGCCGGAAGGCGATCCACAGCGCCAGCGCCGACGCGACGACCGCGATCAGCACCGACAATGCGAACAGCAGCGGGTCGTACACGATCGCCGGCTGCATGCGCATCGCGGCCATGCCCGTGTAATGCATCGCGTTGATGCCGACCCCCATCAACACGGCGCTGACGCCGAGTCGCACGTGACTGAGGTTGACGCGGCTCACCTGCCACAGCGCCAGGCCGGACGCGGCGATGGGCAGCACGAGCGAGACGAGCGTGATGGGAATGTCGAAGGCGATCGGAATCGGCAGGCGGAACGCCAGCATCCCGACGAAATGCATGGCCCAGATCCCGGACCCCATCGCGGCCGCGCCGCCGAGGGTCCAGGCGAACCGCGTGCGTCCCGTCGCTTCCGACACCCGGCCGGCCAGGCTGAGCGCGGAATAGGACGCGACGATGGCGACGAGGATCGAAGTGAGGACCAGCGGGGTCTCGTAATATCCTGTCAGCATCGTTGGCGCTCGCTGGCTGCAAAGTGTGAAATGGCTGGGGGCGCGTCGCCGGGTAGGGTGGGCACCCCGTGCCCACCAGATGTTCGCGGGCTGGCACGCGTCTGGTGGGCACAGGGGTGCCCACCAGACGAGGCTACTGGCGCATCGGGTCGGCGTCAGTCCACAGTATGCTACCGGCGCGCGAGTTCAGCGAGAATAGTAACAGGAAATTTCATTTTGTTACTGTTGTGAAACGTTTTTCCGCCACAGGCGCGGTGGCAGCGGCGATCCCGGCACGTTCCAGCATCGCGTGCAGCAGCACGTTGCAGCCGGCTTCCAGGTGTGCGGGCTGGGCGTCCTCGATCTCGTTGTGGCTGATGCCGTCCTTGCACGGCACGAAGATCATGCCGGCCGGCGCCAGCCGCGCGACATAGATGGCATCGTGGCCGGCGCCCGACACGACGTCCATCGTCGAATAGCCCAGCTGCGCCGTCGCGGCGCGCACGGCGTCCACGCAATCCGGGTGGAACGGGCATGGCGGGTAGTACGACACGCGCTGCAGGTCGATGGCGAGGCCCGTCTCGCGCCGCGTGCGCTCGACGAAGGCTTCCATCTCGGCGTGCATCGTGTTCAGCAGCTCGTCCGTCACGTTGCGCAGGTCGATGCTGAATTTCACCTGGCCCGGGATCACGTTGCGGCTGTTCGGGAACACCTGCACCATGCCCACCGTGCCGCGGCCATACGGCGGATAGCGGTTGGCGATCGCCACCGTTTCCTGCATGATCGTCGTCGCCACCTGCAGCGCGTCGCGGCGCAAATGCATCGGCGTGGGACCGGCGTGCGCCTCCATGCCGCTCACCGTGCAGTCATACCACGACAGGCCCATCACGGCCGGGACGACGCCGATCACCCTGTTCGCATCCTCCAGCACGGGCCCCTGCTCGATGTGGGCCTCGAAATAGGCGCCGATCGGGTGGTCGCCCGGCGTCTGGGATCCCCGGTAGCCGATCCGTTCCAGCTCCTCGCCCACGGACTTGCCGTCGACGTCGCGCGCCGCGTATGCCGTCTCCAGCGAGAACGCGCCGCAGAACACGCCGGAGCCCATCATCACGGGCACGAAGCGCGAGCCTTCCTCGTTGGTCCAGAACGCGACCTCGAGCGACGCTTCCGTCCGGATGCCCCGCTCGTTCAGGGTGCGCACGACTTCCAGGCCGGCCAGCACGCCGTAGTTGCCGTCGAACTTGCCGCCCGTCGGCTGGGTGTCGATGTGGCTGCCCGTGACGACCGGGGGAAGGTTCGGGTTCGCGCCCTCGCGGCGCATGAAGACGTTGCCGATCCGGTCGACGGTGACGGCCAGTCCTTCGGCCTGCGCCCACTGCACGACGAGGTCGCGGCCCTGCCGGTCGAGGTCCGTCAGCGCGAGGCGTTTCACGCCGCCCTTGTCGGTGGCGCCGATTTGCGCCAGTTCCATCAGGGAGTTCCACAGGCGGGTGCCGTTGATGCGCAGGTCGTTCATGGTGTGTCTCCGGTTGGATTCAGATGGGGGCGCCGAATGCCGGCCGCTCCACGTAGCGCCCGGCGCCACGCTCGGCGCGCAGGTCGCCGTCCGCATAGGCCAGCTTGCCGGCCGCCACCGTGTGCGTCGCCACGCCGCGCACCGTGCGGCCTTCGAACACGTTGAAGTCGCCCTTCGAATGCTGCGTGGCGGCCGACAGGGTGCGCGTGGCCTGCGGATCCCACACGACGATGTCGGCATCCGCGCCGACGGACACGGAACCCTTGCGCGGATAGATATTGAAGATCTGCGCCGCATTCGTCGACGTGACGCGCACGAATTCGGACGGCGTCAACCGGCCCGTGTTCACGCCCGCGTCCCACACCACGGCCATGCGTTCCTCGACGCCGCCGCAGCCGTTCGGGATGCGCGTGAAATCGTCCGCGCCCATCGCCTTCTGGCCGGCGCAGAACGTGCAGTGGTCCGTCGCCGTCGTGTGCAGATTGCCGCCCTGCAGGCCCTGCCACAGCGCCGTCTGGTGGTGACTGGAGCGGAACGGAGGGCTCATCACGTACGCGCGCGCGACTTCCGGGTCGGGATGGCGATAGACGCTGTCGTCGATGACGAGGTGGCCCGCCAGCGCCTCGCCGTACACGCGCTGCCCCCGCGCGCGGGCCCGTTGGATCGCCTCCAGCGACTCGGCGCACGACACGTGCACGATGTACACGGGCGTGCCCAGGACGCCCGCGATCGCGATCGCACGGTTGGCCGCCTCGGCCTCCACGGCGGGCGGCCGCGACAACGGATGCGCTTCCGGTCCGCGGATGCCCTTGGCCAGCAGTTCGCGCTGCAGCTGGTAGACCAGCTCGCCGTTCTCCGCGTGCACGGTCGGGATCGCGCCCAGTTCGAGCGCGCGCCGGAAGCTTTTCACCAGCGTCTCGTCGTCCGCCATGATGGCGTTCTTGTAGGCCATGAAGTGCTTGAAGCTGTTCACGCCGTGGCGCTGGACGAGCGTGCCCATGTCCTCGTGCACGCTGTCGTCCCACCATGTGACGGCCACGTGGAACGTGTAGTCGGCCGCGGCCTTCCCGGCCCAGCCGCGCCACGTCTGGAATGCATCCATCAGGCGCTGCTTCGGATCGGGGATCACGAAGTCGATGATCGTCGTCGTGCCGCCCGCGAGCGCAGCCGCCGTGCCGGTATAGAAATCGTCGGCGGTGACGGTGCCCATGAACGGCAGCTGCATGTGCGTGTGCGGGTCGATCCCGCCCGGCATCACGTACTGGCCGCCGGCATCGATCACCTCCGCGTGCGCGGGCGCGTCCAGGTTCTCGCCCACGGCGACGATCCTGTCGCCCTCGCACAGCACGTCGGCGCGGAACGCGCGGTCGGCGTTCACGACGGTACCGCCACGGATCAGGATGGTCATGTCTCCCCCTTATTTAACAATAGGGAACCTCGAAAAACCGTCGCGAGCGGCAGCAATGCCGTTCGAGAAGCGCAGCTGTACGAACAGTACAGCCGGTCCGCCGCCGCGGAGCATCGCAGGACGGCAGCCTGCGCGGCCCGGAGCAACGCGCAGCAGGTTTTTCGACGTTCCCGCACTTCAGTCGAGCGAACGGGCAGGATGCAGCGCCGGGGCCGCCCTGCCCTTCATCATGAGCCCGTAGACGAGCGCGGAAATCGCGATCCCGACGAACCAGGCATAGGTGTACAGGGTCTTGAAGCCGGCGCCCACGTCCGGGAACGAGGCAGGAAACGCCGCGTTCAGGAAGCCCGGGATATTCGGCAGCACGCCCGCGGCGAACGCCACGATGGCGACCGGGTTCCAGCCGCCGCGATACCCGTAGATGCCGTCGTCGCGGTACAGCTGGTCGACGGCCAGTTCCGTGCGGCGGATCAGGTAGTAGTCGATGATCAGCACGCCCGCGATGGGGCCCAGCAATGCCGAGTAGCCGATCAGCCACGTGAAGATATAGCCTTGCGTCGATTCCAGGATCTTCCACGGCATCATCACGAGCGCGATGCCGGCCGTGATGTAGCCGCCCGTGCGATACGAGATGTGGCGTGGCGCCAGCGCGGAAAAATCGTAGGCGGGACCGACGAGGTTCGCGGCCAGGTTGACGCTGACCGTGTCGACGAGCAGGACGATCAGCGCGATCAGCACGGCGGCGCCTGTCATGCGGCTCGCCAGGTCGACCGGGTCCCACAAGGCCTTGCCGTACAGGACGACGGTGGCAGACGTGACGATCACGGCAAGCGCCGCCAGCAGGCCCATCGGCACGGGCAGGCCGATCGACTGGCCCAGCACCTGGTCGCGCTGCGTGCGCGCGAAGCGGGTGAAGTCGGGGATGTTCAGCGCGAGCGTGGCCCAGAAGCCGACCATCGCCGTCAGCGACGGCCAGAACGTAGGCCAGAACTGGCCGGCTTTCTTGCCGCCGGCGACGAATTGCGACGGTGCGTCCAGCAGCGGACCGAAGCCGCCAGCCTTCTGGTACACCCAGCCCAGCAGCACGAAGCAGATCACGATCTTCAGCGGCGCGGTGTACGTCTCCAGCCTGCGGATCGCATTCATGCCGTGCACGATGAACCAGAACTGGATCGCCCAGAACGCCAGGAAGCACAGTAGCTGGGCGCCGTTGATGCCGAGGCCGTCGAGCTTCGCGCCGCCGATCTCGTGCCCGGCCAGCACGCCCAGCAAGGTATAGATCATGCTGCCGCCGAACCAGGTCTGGATACCGTACCAGCCGCACGCGACGATGGCGCGCATCAGCGCGGGCAGTCGCGCCCCACGCGTGCCGAACGCGGCGCGCGCCAGCACGGCGTACGGGATGCCGTACTTGGTGCCGGCGTGGCCAATCAGCAGCATCGGCAACAGGACGATGGCGTTCGCGAGGAACACGGTGAACACGGCCTGGTAGGCGGACATGCCGGCCTCGATCAGGCTGGCCGACAGCGTGTAGGCCGGGATGCACATCACCATGCCGACCCACAGGGCGGCGAAGTGATACCAGCGCCAGGTGCGCTGCGCGGCGCTGGTGGGTGCGAGGTCCTCGTTCCAGAGATCGTGGTTGGTTGCGGGGTCGGTGCTCATCGGGGCGGTCTCCATCGGTTGCCGGTCAATGCGACATTAGCAGCAAGAGCGATGCCAGGCAAACGTAGGGTGGGCACCCCTGTGCCCACGCGTAACGTTCGCGATGTGTCGGCGTCACTGTGCCCACGCGTATCGTTCGCGATGTGTCGGCGTCACGCGTGGGCACGGGGTGCCCACCCTACGCCCGCGGATTGCGTGGATCCTGCGTCCAGTTCATGTACGGCTTGCCCGTCTCCTGCGGCACCATGGTGATGCACCCCTCGACCGGACAGGTGATCTCGCACAGGTTGCACCCCACGCATTCCTGCTCGATCACCTCGTACTTGCGCGCATTCCCGTCGACGATCCGCGCGACCGCCTGGTGCGACGTATCCTCGCACGCCACGTGGCAGCGGCCGCACTGGATGCATTTGTCCTGGTCGATGTGCGCGATGACCTGGTAATTCATGTCCAGGTATTTCCAGTCCGTCGTATTGGGCACGGCCTTGCGCGCGAACGCGGCGATGTTCTCGTAGCCTTTCGAATCCATCCAGCGCGACAGGCCATCCTTCATCTCCTCGACGATACGGAAGCCGTGCAGCATCGCGGCGGTGCACACCTGCACCGATCCGGCGCCCAGCGCGATGAACTCGGCCGCGTCGCGCCAGTTGCCGATGCCGCCGATGCCGGAGATCGGCAGGTTCCGCGTGACCGGGTCGCGCGCGATTTCGGCCACCATGTTCAGCGCGATGGGCTTCACGGCCGTGCCGCAGTACCCTCCGTGCGTGCTGGCATTGCCGACCGCCGGGAACGCGACCATGCGGTCGAGGTCCAAATGCGTGATCGAATTGATCGTGTTGATCAGCGAGACGGCATCCGCCCCACCCGCCAGCGCCGCGCGGGCGGGCGCGCGCACGTCCGTGATGTTCGGCGTCAGCTTGACGATCACGGGCAGCCGCGTATGCATCTTGCACCAGCGCGTGACGAGTTCGATCAGGTCCGGCTGCTGGCCCACGGCCGAGCCCATGCCGCGCTCGGGCATGCCGTGCGGGCAGCCGAAATTCAGTTCGATGCCGTCCGCGCCTGTCGCCTCGACGAGCGGCAGCATCTCGCGCCACGGCGCTTCCTCGCACGGCAGCATCATCGACACGACCAGCGCCCGGTCCGGCCACGCCTTCTTGACCGCCGTGATCTCGCGCAGGTTGATCTCGAGACTCCTGTCCGTGATCAGCTCGATGTTGTTGAAGCCGATCACCTCGCGGTTCTTCCCGTGCAGCGCCGAATAGCGCGACGACACGTTGACGGCCGGCGGATCTTCGCCGAGCGTCTTCCACACGACGCCGCCCCAGCCCGCCTCGTAGGCGCGCACGACGTTATAAGCCTTGTCGGTCGGCGGTGCGGACGCCAGCCAGAAAGGGTTCGGCGACTTGATGCCGCAGAAATCGATGCTCAGGTCGACCATCATGCCTCCGCTTTGGAAAGGATGTCGTCATGGATCGCCAGCGCGGCCAGCTTGCCGTGCTGGACGGCCTGCACCGTCAGGTCCTGCCCCGGCGCCACGCAGTCGCCGCCCGCGTACACGCCCGKCAGCTTGGTCCGGAAACGGGCGTCGACGCGGATCCGCTGTTCTCCCCCCTTGCCTTCCCGTTCCAGTTCGCCAGCGAGCGGGTCGGACAAAGCGTCGTTGTCCATGTGCTGGCCGATCGCCTTGAGCACGGCATCGGCCGCGATGTCGACGAAGACACCCATGCCGGCGAGGCGGCCGTCTTCCAGCCGCGTCTCCTCGAAGCGCATGCCGCGCACGCGCCCGGCAGCGTCCAGCAACACCTCGTGCGGCGCGGCCCAGGTGCGGATGCGTACGCCGTTCATCTTCGCGATCTCGATCTCGTGGCCGGTGGCGCTCATCGCCTCGACGCCGCGGCGGTACACGAGCGTCACCTCGTCCGCGCCGAGGCGCCCGATCTGCACGGCCATGTCGACGGCCGTGTTGCCGGCGCCGATCACGATGGCGCGCTTCGGCACGGGCAGCGCCGCGAGGTCGGACGCCTGGCGCAAGGTGGCGATATAGTCGACGGCCGCGGCGAAGCCCGGCGCATCCTCGCCCGTCAGCCCGAGGCGGCGGCTGGCGCCCAGGCCCAGGCCGAGGAACACGGCGTCGTAGCGCGTGTGCAGGTCCTGCAGGTGCAGGTTTCTGCCTAAGATGCGGCCATACTGGATCTCGATTCCGCCGATGGACAACAGGAACTCCACCTCGCGCTGGGCGAAGTCGCCCGGCAGCTTGTACTTGGCGATGCCGTATTCGTTCRGGCCGCCGGCCTTGTCGCGCGCCTCGAACACGACGACGTCATGGCCCAGCATCGCGAGCCGGTGCGCGCATGACAGGCCGGCCGGGCCGGCGCCGACGACGGCGATGGTCTTGCCGGTGGCGGGCGCGCGCTGGAACGGATGGCCGGCGAAATGCGCGTTGTCGATGGCGTGGCGCTGCAGCAGGCCGATTTTTACCGGCTGGCCCTCGGCGTCGTTGTTGCGCACGCAGGCGTCCTCGCACAGGATCTCCGTCGGGCACACGCGCGCACAGCTGCCGCCGAAGATGTTCTGCTTCAGGATGCCGACGGCGGCGCCCTCCACGTTGCCGTCGTGGATGTTGCGGATGAAGCTCGCCACGTCGATGCCCGTGGGGCAGACGCGCGTGCAGGGCGCGTCATAGCAGTACAGGCAGCGGGCGCTTTCGATGGCGGCCTGGCGCGCGGTCAGCGGGGGCGCGAGGTCGGTGAACCGCTCGGACAGGGCGGCGTGCGTGCCGGTGGCCGGCGGCAGGTGGTGGAGTGACTCGATCATGGCATCCCTTTTAGTTCATGGTGATACGAGGTCGGGTGGGCACCCCGTGCCCACGCGAACGCCAGCATGATGCATACGTCACGCGTGGGCACAGGGGTGCCCACCCTACGGCGTGACGCGCCGTGTTTATTTCATCTGCGGAAACGCGAACTCGGCCCCGCTGCTGGCGGTATTCGGCCACCGCTGCATGACGGCCTTGTGCCGCGTATAAAACCGCACGCCCTCAGGCCCGTACGCGTGATGGTCGCCGAACAGGCTACGCTTCCATCCACCGAAGCTGTTGAACGCCATCGGCACCGGCAACGGCACGTTCACGCCGACCATGCCCACCTGGACCTGGCGCACGAATTCGCGCGCCACGCCGCCGTCGCGGGTGAACACGGCGACGCCGTTGCCGTACTCGTTCGCGTTGATCAGCTCCAGCGCGCTGCCCACGTCCGGCAGGCGCACGACGCACAGCACGGGGCCGAAAATCTCTTCCCGGTAGATCGACATCGACGGCTCGACGTGGTCGAACAGCGTGCCCCCGACAAAGAAGCCGTTGTCACGGTCCGGCACCCGGTAGCCGCGGCCGTCCACGACGAGCGTCGCGCCCTGCTCCACGCCTTCGCCGATCAGCTTTTCGATGCGCTGCTTCGCGGCGAGCGTGACGACCGGGCCCATCTCGGCGCCATCCGCCATGCCGTCCGCGACCTTCAGGGCGCGCGTGCGCTCGGCCAGCCGGGCCACGAGGGCATCGCCCGCGTCGCCGACGGCGACCGCCACCGAGATCGCCATGCAGCGCTCGCCGGCCGACCCGTAGGCGGCGCCGATGAGGGCGTCGACGGCCATGTCCATGTCGGCATCCGGCATCACGACCATGTGATTCTTGGCGCCACCCAGTGCCTGCACGCGCTTGCCGGCCGCCGAGCCGCGCGCATAGATGTATTCCGCGATCGGCGTCGAGCCGACGAAGCTGACGGCCTGGATGTCCGGGTGGTCCAGCAGCGCGTCCACGGCCGCCTTGTCGCCCTGGACGACGTTGAACACGCCGTCCGGCAGCCCCGCTTCCTTCAGCAGCCGCGCATGCAGCAGCGACGGCGACGGATCGCGCTCGGACGGTTTCAGGATGAACGTATTGCCGCATGCGATGGCGACGGGGAACATCCACATCGGCACCATCACGGGGAAGTTGAACGGCGTGATGCCGGCGACGAMACCCAGCGGCTGGCGCATCGACCACGCATCGATGCCGCGCGCGATCTGGTCCGTGAATTCGCCCTTCAGCATCTGCGGGATRCCGACGGCGAATTCCACGACCTCAATGC
>NZ_JBFUDR010000010.1:0-46286 GCF_056404615.1 Massilia sp. P2_C2
AGCTGGTGCTCGGCCAGGCCGCCGCCGCCCGCTTCACCTTGCAGCGCGACGGCGCACCGGACGTGCGCTACGTCGTTTCCCGGCCGGCGCACAAGGCGCCGCTCGTGCTGTTCGTGCAGGGCTCGGGCTGCATGCCGCCGTTCGTCGGCATGGGCACGCCGAGCCCGTATTCGACCGTCTTCAATGTCATCCCGCTGGCGCAGCAGGGCAATTACGCCGTGATGGTCGTCGACAAGCCCAACCAGCCGGACGCGCCGCCGCAAGCGCCGCCGGGCGTGATGACGGGATGCCCGGCCGCGTTCAATGCCAGCTTTTCGTATGACAGCTGGCTGGACGCACTGCGCACCGCGCTGCGCCATGCGCTGGCCCTGCCGTGGGTGGACCGTAGCCGCGTGCTCGTCTTCGGCGTATCGGAAGGCGCGGTGATGGCGGCAGGTCTCGCCCGCGCGGTGCCCGAGGTGACGCATGTGGCGCTGATCGGCGGTACGGGCACGAGCCAGCTGTTCGACTTCATCGCCAACGTCCAGCGCGGCGCCGGCAGCGACGAGGACAAGCTGGCCGCGCTGCGCGAGATCGATGCGACGGTCGACGCCATCCGCGCCGATCCGCGCAGCACCGACAAATTCGCGTGGGGCCACACGTATCTGCGCTGGAGCTCCTTCTTCGCGCAGGCGCCGGGGGAGGACCTGGCGCAGTCGAAGGCGCGCGTCTACCTGGCCAGCGGCATGAAGGACGACAACGTGCCGATCCTGTCGACCGAGGTCGCGTATGCGCGCCTGCGCGCGCTCGGGCACGACGTCACGTTCCGGCGCGTGCCGCACGCCGGCCATGGGCTCGTGCCGCAAGGAGGTACGATGCTGGACGTGCAGAAGGACTACGACGCCATCATGGCGTGGTTCGCGCGCTGACGGGACAGCGCTGGCGCGTTACTGCGCCAGTGCCTTCTCGATGTCGGCCGCGATGTCTTCCGGCTTGGTCTGCGGCGCGTAGCGATGCAGCACCTGGCCGTCGCGGCCGACGAGGAACTTGGTGAAGTTCCACTTGATGCCCTCGGTGCCCAGCACGCCCGGCGCCGCGTTCTTCAGGTGCTTGAACAAAGGATGCGCGGCGTCGCCGTTGACGTCGATCCTGGCGAACATCGGGAACGTGACGCCGTAGTTCTTTTCGCAGAACGCGCCGATCTCGTCCTCGCTGCCAGGTTCCTGGCTGCCGAACTGGTTGCAGGGGAAGCCCAGCACTTCGAGGCCGCGCGGGTGCAGTTCGCGGTACAGGGTTTCCAGGCCCTGGTATTGCGGCGTGAAGCCGCATTTGCTGGCGGTGTTGACGATGAGGAGAACCTTGCCGCGGTACTGGCCGAGGTCGACCGGCGTGCCGGCGAGGGAGTTGGCCTGGAAGTCGAACACGTTCATGGTGGCTCCTGTATGCTTGCGTTGATCGAAAGGCAACAGTGTAAGGCAAAGGAGTGCAGGATGCAGGGAGACGTAAACATTCCGCTCGCCGTCGGTGCGCTGCTGAGCGCCATCGCCGCGTTGCTCCACCTGGGCATCATCGTCGGCGGGCCTGCGTGGTACCGCTTTTTCGGCGCGGGCGAACGCTTCGCGCGGGCGGCGGCGGAGGGCAGGTGGTATCCGACCGTCGTCACGCTGGGCATCGCCGCCGTGCTGTTCACCTGGTCGGCGTATGCGCTGGCGGGGGCGGGCGTGATCGCCGGGCTGCCGTTCCTGAAGGCGGCGCTGGTGGCCATCACGGCCGTCTACCTCGTACGGGGCGTGGCGTTCGCGCCGCTGGTGCGCGCGCGGGGCGGCAGGATCACACCGTTCGTCGTGTGGAGTTCGGCGATCTGTTTCGGGTACGGCGTCGTGCACCTGCTCGGGCTCGTGCAGCGCTGGGCCGCGCTGTGACGCTGATCAGACCAGCCCCAGCGTCTCGGTCCCCGCCGAAAGATCGCGGTTTTTCGCGTGCTTGCTGTTGAGCTTGATGTTGAGGCGCAGGTCGTTCACGGAGTCGGCATTGCGCAGCGCGTCTTCGTAGGTGATCTTGTCGGCCTCGTACAGGTCGAACAGGGCCTGGTCGAAGGTCTGCATGCCCAGCTCGCGCGACTTCTTCATGATCTCCTTGATCTCGTGGACCTCGCCCTTGAAGATCAGGTCCGAGATCAGCGGCGAGTTCAGCATGATCTCCATCGCCACCACGCGGCCCTTCGCTTCCTTCTTCGGAACGAGACGCTGCGAGATCAGGCCCTTCAGGTTCAGCGACAGGTCCATCAGGAGCTGCTGGCGGCGCTCTTCCGGGAAGAAGTTGATGATGCGGTCCAGTGCCTGGTTGGCGCTGTTCGCGTGCAAGGTCGCCAGGCACAAATGGCCCGTTTCGGCGAACGCGATCGCGTGCTCCATCGTCTCGCGGTCGCGGATTTCTCCGATCTGGATCACGTCCGGCGCCTGGCGCAGGGAGTTCTTCAGCGCGGCTTCGAAGCTGTCGGTGTCGACGCCGACCTCGCGCTGCGTGATCACGCAGTTCTTGTGCGGATGGACGAATTCGACCGGGTCCTCGATCGTGATGATGTGGCCGTAGCTGTTCTCGTTGCGGTAGCCGACCATCGCCGCGAGCGTCGTCGATTTGCCGGAGCCGGTCGCACCGACCATGATCGCGAGGCCGCGTTTGGTCATGATCACGTCTTTCAGCACTTCCGGCAGGTCGAGGTCTTCGAATTTCGGGATCGTCGTCGTGATCACGCGCAGCACCATGCCCACGGCACCCATCTGCATGAAGGCGGAGACGCGGAAGCGTCCCAGGTCGCCCGGGCTGATGGCGAAGTTGGCTTCCTTGGTCAACTCGAAGCCGGCGGCCTGCTTGTCGTTCATGATGGCGCGCGCCAGGTCCGCCGTGTGCGAGCCCGTCAGGGCCTGGCTGGACACGGGTGTCATGCGGCCGTCGATCTTCATCGCGGGCGGGAAGCCGGATGTGATGAACAGGTCGGAACCGCCCTTGCTGACCATCAGGCGCAGCAGGTCGAACATGAATTTGGAGGCCTGGTCGCGTTCCATCGTGAGTCTCGATCGTTATCCTGGGAAGTTCTCGGGGATCTTGGCGGCGGCGCGCGCGGCCGCGGACGAGATCACGTTGCGGCGCACGAGGTCCGTCAGGTTCTGGTCCAGCGTCTGCATGCCGACCGACGAACCGGTCTGGATCGAAGAATACATCTGCGCGATCTTCGCCTCGCGGATCAGGTTGCGGATCGCCGGCGTGCCGATCATGATCTCGTGCGCGGCCACGCGGCCGGAGCCGTCCTTGGTTTTCAGGAGGGTCTGCGAGACCACGGCCTGCAGCGATTCCGACAGCATCGCGCGCACCATCTCCTTTTCCTCGGCCGGGAACACGTCGACGATACGGTCGATGGTCTTCGCTGCCGACGACGTGTGCAGGGTGCCGAACACGAGGTGGCCCGTCTCGGCGGCGGACAGCGCGAGGCGGATCGTCTCCAGGTCGCGCAGCTCGCCGACGAGGATCGCGTCGGGATCTTCGCGCAGCGCCGAGCGCAGCGCGTTGTTGAAGGACAGCGTGTGCGGGCCCACTTCGCGCTGGTTGATCAGGCACTTCTTCGATTCGTGCACGAACTCGATCGGGTCCTCGATGGTGAGGATGTGGCCGTACTCGTTTTCGTTCAGGTGGTTGATCATCGCCGCCAGCGTGGTCGACTTGCCCGAGCCGGTGGGGCCGGTCACGAGCACGAGGCCGCGCGGCTTCAGGGCGAGATCGGCAAAGATCTTCGGCGCGTTCAGGTCTTCCAGCGACAGGATCTTCGACGGAATCGTCCGCATCACGGCCGCGGCGCCGCGTTCCTGGTTGTACGCGTTGACGCGGAAGCGCGCGAGGCCGGGAATCGCGAACGAGAAGTCGCACTCCAGCATCTCTTCGTACTGCTTGCGCTGGCCGTCGTTCATGATGTCATAGATCATGCCGTGCACGTCCTTGTGCTCCAGCGGCGGCAGGTTGATGCGGCGTACGTCGCCATGCACGCGGATCATCGGCGGCAGTCCGGCCGACAGGTGCAGGTCCGACGCCTTGTTCTTGACCGAGAAAGCGAGCAACTCAGAGATGTCCATTTATAATCCAGTGGTGGGGGCCTCGCAAACCTACTGCGCGTCGGATTTTCGTCCTGCGATGCTCCGCTTCGGCGGACCGGCCGTACCGTAAGTACGGCTGCGCTTCTCGAACGAAACTCCTTCCGCTCGCTACGGTTTTCGAGGCCCCTTTTGAGGTACTTAGAACTACAAAATATTTCCTAGAGAAAACCATTATGTCCACAATTGCCGGGAACTTGCAAGCTGTCGAAGCGACAATCCAGGCCGCTTGCGAGGCCGCAAACCGGCCCCGTTCCACGGTCCAGTTGCTGGCGGTCTCGAAGACGTTTCCCCCGGAAGCCGTACTGGAAGCGGTCGATGCCGGCCAGCGCGCGTTCGGCGAAAACTATCTGCAGGAAGGTGTCGACAAGATCGCCGCTGTGGCAAAAGCGCGACCCGCGCTTGCTGTGAATCTTGCGCTGGAATGGCATTTCATAGGACCAATCCAGAGCAACAAGACGCGCCAGATCGCCGCGCACTTCCAGTGGGTGCACACGGTCGAACGCCTGAAGATCGCGCAGCGCCTGTCGGAACAGCGCCCACCCGAACTGGGCCCGCTCGACATCTGCCTGCAAGTGAACATCAGCGGCGAAGCCACCAAAAGTGGCGTCAAGCCGGAGGAGCTGCCCGACCTGGCCAGGGCCGTCGTCCAGTTGCCGAACCTGCGCCTGCGCGGGCTGATGGCGATCCCGGAACCGCACGCCGACCCGGCCCTGCAGCGCGTCCCGTTCGCGCGCCTGCGCGCGCTCGCACAGGACATCGTCAGGAGCGGCATCCATCTCGACACGCTGTCGATGGGCATGTCCGTCGACCTGCAGCCGGCCGTGCTGGAAGGCGCGACCATCGTGCGCGTCGGCAGCGCCATCTTCGGCGCACGCCACTACGAATAAATCAACGAAGGACACCATGAAGATCAGTTTCATCGGCGGCGGCAACATGGCCACCGCCCTCATCGCCGGCCTGGCCGGCAAGGTCGCCCAACCCGCGGATATCCACGTCGTCGACCCGAACGCCGACGCGCTGGAGCGCCTGCGCACGCAATACGGCGTGACGACGTCGCCGGACATCGGCGCGGCGGTCGCCGCCAGCGACGTCATCGTGCTGGCCGTGAAGCCGCAGCAGATGCGGGACGTGACCGTTCATTTGAAAACTGAGCTGCAATCGCAACTCGCGAGCAAGCCGCTGCTGCTGTCGATCGCGGCGGGCATCCGCGGCGCGGACCTGTCGCGCTGGCTCGGCGGCTACGGCGCCATCGTGCGCACGATGCCGAACACGCCGGCGCTGATCGGGCAGGGCATCACGGGCATGGTGGCGATGGCCGGCGTCAGCGCCGCGCAGAAGGACGCCGCCGACAGCATCATGCGTGCCGTCGGCCAGACCGTGTGGCTGGACGAAGAAAGCCTGATCGACCCGGTGACGGCCGTCTCGGGCAGTGGTCCCGCGTACGTGTTTTACTTCCTCGAAGCGATGCAGCAGGCGGCGGCCGAGATGGGCCTGTCGGCCGAGCAGGGCAAGGCGCTCGCGCTGGCCACGTTCACGGGCGCGGCCCAGCTGGCGGCGCAGTCGGACGAACCGGTCGAGGTGCTGCGCCAGCGTGTGACGTCGAAAGGCGGCACGACCCATGCGGCCATCACGAGCATGGAGGCGGCGGGCGTCAAGCAGGCGATCGTCGAGGCGATGAAGGCGGCGGCTGCGCGCGGGCGTGAGCTGGGTGAGGAGATGGGCAGGGACGCCTGAGGTTCGGTGTTCATCTGCGGGCCGGTTTGGCACAGCCGACAACTTGTCTGCAACAGTGTGGAGAGTTCGGCATCGCCGCAATTGCCACTAAATTTCACTGGGGATATACTGGCTGACTGGAAATTTCTTTAATACAATTTTTAGTCTTCCCCGGCAATGATGATGATGACCAACGAGCAATCCCTGCGGAGCGCGCTGAAGCGGTTCCGCAACGGCTTCGTCGTGCTTCTCGCGGTGACGATCATGTCCCTGGTGTGGCAGCACTTCGGCATGGAACGCGTGGTCGAATTCAATGGCAGCAACCTGATCGAGGCCACGGCTGGGGATGACCGTGAGGGCAACGGCGCATCGGTTGCCCGCCTCCACCATGATGGCTCGGCCTTGCGCTTGTCCTGCAACCTGTTCAAGCAGGCCACATGGCCGTATTGCCGCCTGCGCCTGTCCCTCGGTAAGGACATGCGCGGGATGGATCTCACCCGTTTCGACAACATGTCGCTCGATCTGGCATATGCCGGGCCGAGTCCGCACCTGCTCCGCCTGTACCTGATCGATTTCGAAAAGGGCTTGTCGCAGCCATCCGATTTTTTGACCAACAAATTCAATGAGTTGCAGGTGCTCACGGTGCCGGAACACGGGACGCTCAGTTTTCCCCTGAACCTGTTCTATACCTCGCCCTGGTGGAAGGACAAATATGTGCCGCCGCTCGAGAAGACGGGCGTCCGCTATGACAACGTGATCGCCGTCGACCTTATGACCGGTAGCGAAATGGTGGCCGGTTCGTATGAGATCACCGTGAAGACGCTGCGTTTGCACGGCAAATGGATCACGCTGACGCAACTGCTGACAGTGCTGGTGCTGTTGTGGATCGTCTGGCCGCTGACGGTCGCCATCCGGCTGCACAGCCAGCTCGATCACAGTAACGCGCAACTCAGGCGGGCGCGGGAATTGAACCGGGCGCTGCAGCTGGAGGCGTCGGAACTGGCCGGCCAGGCGCACGTCGATTCGCTGACGCGGGTATTGAACCGCGAAGGCCTGCGTGCCTTCCTGCTGAGTCCCCACGCCATGCGGCCCGGGCCGATGTCGATCATCTTTACCGATATCGATCATTTCAAGTGCATCAATGACACGCATGGCCATGCGGTCGGCGACACCGTGCTGAAGCATTTTGCGCAGATGATCGCGTCGACAATACGTTCTACGTTCTACGGACTGCGTGGTGCGCTGGGGCGGCGAAGAGTTCCTGATCGTTTGCATGAACACCACCGGGCAGCAGGCCGTGACCCTTGCGGAAAAACTGCGGGAACACATGGGCATGCAGGCATGGCCCGCCGGCCTGTCCGTCACCGCCTCGTTCGGCGTGGCGGAGCACCTGCCGGCGGAGGATATCGGCGCGGTCATCGAGCGCGCCGACGCCGGGCTGTATGCGGCCAAGCATGCCGGGCGTAATCGGGTGCACATGCATGGCCAGCAGACGGTGGCCGGCCAGTCTGATGTCGGGCAGGTCGAGGTGTGATGCCGGGGCGGTTCATCCGGAAGATGACCGGTTCCTGCGGATTCGGCAGGGAACTCACCACTTCACCGCCCCCGTCCCCTGCGACGGCTGGTAGCTGTAATAAAGCCCAACCGAGTCATATCGCTGCTGCGTTTCCAGTACGTTCGGGAACGAAAAGCGGCGGCGCGAGGTGAGGTACTTGAGCGTGAGCGCATGCGGGCCGTGCACCCTGTAGGTCACCGCGGCGTCGCCGCGCAGCACCCGGTCGGTACTGCCTGTTTCGGGGCTGGCGACCTTACCGTCGAAGTATGCGCGCGCGGCCAGGTCGAGGGACAGCCTGTCGCCGAGAATCAGCCGCAGGCCAAGCGTGCTCTGCGGCGCGAAACCGTAGTTGTATTGCCCGCCCGAGCTGGGGCGAACCGTCCCGGTCGAGGTATAGCCGACGCCGGCCGATACATGGCCCTGCAGCGCGAGCCGTTCGGCCAGCCACCATTGCACATTGCTGCCCAAGGACAGTCCGGTGCTCGCGATCCGGAACAGCTGCGGCGACAGGTAGTCATAACTGCCGTACAGCCCGGCGATGCCGCGGAGGTTGTGGCCGGGCGAGTACGGCGCACCGAACAACAGGCCGCGCGAGGTCAGGCTTTCGAGGCCATTTACGTTTGACACGCGGGCACTGAACAGGAAGTAGTCAAAAGGCTTGTGGTAGGTATAGCCCTCTTTGCCGGGCAAGCCATACTCGAGCGCGAAATCGGCGGCCACTTCCCTGCGCCTGGTCGCCAGCGAAGGTCCGACGTTACTGCTCGACGGGTTGCTGGCCCCCAGCTGCAGGCGCCCGAACGTGGCCGGCGTGGCGCCGGCCCACAGCGAGGCTGCGCGCCGGCTCATCCCGCGCTGGCGGTTATAGCCCAGTCCCGGCGACACCACTGCCGCACCGGTTTCGCGCAATAGCGGCTTCGATCCGTCGCCCCCGTCCAGCACCAGGCTCGCCATCCGGTACAGGGCTTCGCCGAGGAAGCTGCCGCCGAAGCTGGTCGTGATCTGGTCGTTGCGCGAAGGCGGCGTCGTCTCGCCGGCGATTTCCCATACCGCGCTCCCGGCAAAGGCATAACCGAGCGATTCCCAGAACGTCAGCCCGTTGCTGCGCGCGAGATTGAAGTAGACCGAACCCTGGTACGGGTGGCCCAGCTGGTTGACTTCGAAGGGGTCGCGGTCTTCCACCCAACTGCTGTGCAGGTTGCGGCGGATCGAACCCATGCTGACGCGATAGTCGTCCGGCGTCACGAAGGCGTGGTCGATGCGGTTCAGTGCGACCTGGAAGCCGATAATTTCCAGCGCGGCCGCGCCATAGCTCTTGTAGAGGCGTGCATCTTCCTTGAGCAGCGGCCCCGGTGGGGGCGGCGATGCGGCGGCTGGTTCACGCAGCGGGTCCGGGTCCTGAGTTGTTGCGGGCGCCGCCGTAGTGTCGACGGGCGGGCCGGCGGATGGGACGGGAGGTACGGCCTGGACAGCGCCTGCAGCCAGTGCCAGCAGCAGCGCCTGGACAGGCCGGCGCAGCCTGAATGTGTAGTTGGAAGCGTTCATTTCTATTCCAGGTCGAGTCGATGCGATCACGCACTCGTCGGACGTGGCTGCCGGCTATCCGGCAGGCCTCCCGGGACAGGTGTTGGTACGAATATAACGACCCGCAGGAAAAGTTGTCGCACAGAAGGCATTGTCCTCCCGTACATGCCATCAGTCCCAACGCCGGCCGGGCTGGGTGGGCTGATGAAGGCGATGCAGCAGCAGGGCGAATGAGGCCACAGGTCACGTGGCGTCCGAATGGTACGATAGCGCTTTACGCATAACCCCAGAGGAAGCCATGACCGTATTCGCCATGTCCGTATTCGACGCCACCGTCATCTACGAAGGCAAGGAATTGTTCAAGGGCCAGGGTGCCGCGCGCGGCTGGGCCGAGAAGCTGGCCAAGGAAATCGAAACCGATGTCACGGTCGAGAAAATCGGCACCGGCTGGGCGCTGCGCGCGCGGCTGGACGGCGTCGACTGCCGCTGGGGCATCCTCGGCCAGAGGCTCAAGCGGCTGGACTGAGCGGCTGCGCTGCCGGCGTCAGGATGGCATGACGGACCGGCCCTCAGCCTTGGTACAATGCCATCACCATGAACAAGACCATCCTCTCCCTCGTCCTTGGCGTGGCGTTGTCCGCATCGCTGTCCGCCTGCGACAGCAAGACCGCCGCCAACAAGAAGAACTTCGGCATCACGGTCACCCAGTACTTCGACAAGAAGGGCGACATGTGCCTGGACCCCGTGAAATGGCCGGTCGACGTCTATGAGACCGACATGCGCCAGCAGAAGCTGTTCCCGGACGGCGTCGCCGGCCAGATGGCGGCGCTGGAAGCGGTGGGCCTGGCCAAAGGCGAAGACGTGGAATTGCCCGGCACCTTTGTCGACGGCAAGCCGAACGGATTGAAGGTGAAGGTCAGGCGCTACACGATGACCGACGCCGCGAAGCCCTACCTGCGCGCGAACGCGARACAGCAGCAGCGCATGTGCTGGGGGCGCAAGTTGCTGGACAAGATCGTGCGCTGGGCGGATCCGTCCAGGGTGGACGACCACGAGGAATCCGCCGTGATCTACACGTACAAGCTGTCGAACGTGGCCGACTGGGCCAGAAAGCCCCGGGTCAAGGAGGCGTTCCCCGTCCTCGGGCGGACCGTCGACGGGGAGCACACGCAGAAGGAAAAGCTGTACGTCAAGTTGACGCCGCAGGGGTGGGAAGCGTTCGGCCTGAACGATTAAGAGCGTATCCCGGTTCGCGCCTACCGAGACAGGCTCTATGGCCGTCAGGGGGATGGGGCGCTCAGCCGGAATGCAAGATCCCTGTCGCGGTCGACGTCGAGCCAGCCGTCCTTGAACACCAGCTCCGCCACCTGGATCACCGTGCGCTGGTTCCAGCGCGCGTCCGTGGCCGCTTCCGCCTCGTTCACCTGGTGGACGAAGTAGTAGATGAACGCGCGGTCGCCGTCGACGACGACGTCCGCGTGCTGGCCCTTGGCCCGGTCGGTTGCCGCGTGGCCCGGTTCAGCGAGGATGTAGCCGGGCTGCTCCGTCCAGCTGCGCGCATCGTCGGACCGCAGCACCATCAGGCCTTTCCACACGTCGACGACCATCCAGTAATACCCCTTGAAGCGGAATACCTTCGGTCCCTCGCCCTTGGTGGGATTCACCGGCTGGTCGCTGACCTTCTTCCACGTGCGCAGATCCTGGCTGTCGGCGGCCAGGATCCGGCTGCCGGCGCGTTCGTCCTTGAACCACATGCGATAGCCCTGTCCGACCTTGACGACCGTCGGGTCGATCACGCGGCCGGTGTCCAGGTTCACGGTGCCCTCGCACTTCCACTTGGAGAGGTCGGTGCTGGTCAGGTGCTCGATGCGCCCATCCGCCCCCGGGGTGCCCCAGCGGTGGAAGATGCCCGGCACGATGGTGAGCCACATGTGGTAGACGCCGTTTTCAAAGTATATTTCGGGCGCCCACAGCGTCACGTCCGTGCACGCCTTCGGGAACGCCGCCGTGCCCTGGTAGCGCCATTGCACACCGTCCGGGGACGTGGCAATGCCGATGGCCGTGCCGTGCACCCATTCGACGTCCTTTGGATCGGGCAACTTCATCGTCGCCCGGCGATTGGTGTAGAACATTTTCCACAGTTTGGCGGCGCGGTCGTACACGATGGACACGTCCGCCGCGCCGTCGAACACGGGGTCGCGGTACAGCGGCTTGGGCGCGATGTCGGCGGCGCTGGCCCAGCCTGACAGGGCCAGCGGTACCGCAACGGCAAGGGTGGCGAGGAAGGTCTTCACACAATCTCCAGGTTGCGCCGTCATTGATGGATGCTCAGAATTTCACCGATACCGGCTTGCCCGCATACGTGACCGATTTCGTCGCGTCGGCCGGTTCGATCGCGGTTGCATTCGCCTGGCCGACGACGACGACATTCAGCTTGCGCGCCTTGACCAGGCCCTTGAACGTGCCTTTGCGGGCACCGATGGACAGGGTCCTGGCGGCGTCGTTCCAGACCAGGTCGTAGGTGGCGTACCGTCCCTTTTCGTAGTCGTAGGTTTCGTTGTCATCCTCATAGACCGTGAACTTGCCGTCGGCGCCCGGATAGATGCGGATCTCGTAAGGCGCATCCGGCCGCTCGGTGGCGTACTGGAGCACCGGTCCCATCGGCACGATGGCGCCGGCACGCACGTACAGCGGGAAGATGTCGAGCGGCACGTCCCTGGCGACGGTCGTGCCGCCCTGGAAGCGCTCGTGCGTCCAGAAGTCGTACCAGTCGGAGCCGGCAGGCAGATAGGTTTGCATGGTCGTGTCCGGTTTGCCGGACGACTGCGCCTGGGCCGCCAGTTGCGACGGGGTGCGCCATGCCAGGCGCAGGCTGCGCTGCGACGTGGCATTGTAATACTCGAGGGTGACGGGTACGCTCTGGCCGCGCTTCAGGACGACCTTCGTGCCGGCGTAGCGCTTGCCGCCATTTTTCCAGTCTTCGACGGCAAGCTTGCCGTCGACGTACAGGCGGTACCCGTCGTCGCCTTCCGCGCCCAGCTCGTATTCGCCGTCTTCCGGCGCCACGACGGCGCCCGTCCACCGTGCGGAGAAGTTATCCAGGCTCTTCAGGCCGGCCGGCATGTCGGCCAGCGGTGGCGCGGGCCACACGAAGTCGATGGTGGCGTCGACGGTCTTGCCCTGCGGCGTCTCGAAGTTGCGGCCCTCGAAGTATTGTCCGGCCAGGCCGGGCTTGCCGTCGGGTGTGCGCAGGGCGGTCGCCGGGATGGTCGCGGGCGGCGGCGGCTGGAAGCGGTACATCTGGTGCGTGACCGGATGGACGAGGAAGGACGGGCCGAACTGGAAGGCGTCGTTGATGTCGCGCACGCGCGGATCGTCCGGGAAATCCATCGGCAGGGCGCGCATCAGCGTGTAGCCGTCACGGGTGACCTTTCCGGCCAGGCTGTAGGTATAGGGGAGCAGGCGGTAGCGCAGGCGCACGGCATCGTACAGCGCCTTGTACATCTCGGGGTCCGACTGCTTGAAGAGGTAGGGCTCGCGTTCGATGTCGGTGCCGTGGATGCGCATCAGGGGATTGAAGGCGGCGTATTGCAGCCAGCGGGCGTACAGCTCGCGATACGACGCATTCTTGTCGCCGCCGGGGAAATCGCCGCCGATGAAGAAGCCGGCCGTGTCCTGCGTCCAGTACGGGTTACCGGTGATGGTGACATTGACGCCGCCATTGATCTGTTCGAGCAGAGTCTGCCAGCTGGCCCGGGTGTCGCCCGACCAGGAGGCCGCCGCCGTCCTTTGCGCGCCGGCCCAGGCCGAGCGCGTCAGGGTGAAGACGCGCTGGTTGCTGGTGGCCCGTTGTCCCTCGTACGTGCCGAGCGTGGTCATCAGCGAGTACGGGTTGAGGTAGCGGGCGAAATCGCCCATGGCGTTCGAGCCGAGTCCTTTGATGTCGCGCTCGTTGTCGCCGGCGTTGTGCGCGGCCGTGCCGACTTCGACCTCGGTGCCGTCCATCCACAGCGCGTCCACGCCGACGTCGAGCAGGCCCTTCTTGACGTGCTTGAAGTAGATCTTCCGTCCCTCGGGGCTGTAGGCGTCGTAGATGCGCGCCTTTTTCGAAATCCAGTGCAGCGGCTCGAAGCGCAGCTTGTGCTCGTCGAGCTCGTGCGCCAGCGCGGTGTCGTTGCCGATCGACGGCCAGATCGACACCATGAGCTTGAGGTGCAGGTCGTGGATGGCCTTCGTCATGCCCTTCGGATCGGGGAACCGCTCCTTGTTCCACGTCATGCCGCTCCAGGTGCCGTCCTGGTCGCTGCCCCAGTATTGCCAGTCCTGCACGATGTAGTCGAGCGGGAATTTCTCCTTGCGGAATGTGCGTGCCACCTCGACCAGGCGATCCTGCGTCTGGTAGCGTTCCTTGCTCATGAACAGGCCGAACGCCTGCTTCGGATACATCGGCGCCGCGCCGGTGAGGGAGCGGTAGTCGGCCACGACGTCGTCCAGCGTGGCGCCGGCCATGAAGTAGTAATCGACGCCGCCCGGCGCGCTTTCCGCCCACAGCGACGCGCCGTCGGCGTTATCCGTGAAGCGCATCTTCGAATACGTGTCCCACAGGATGCCGTAGCGTTCCGTCGACATCATGACGGGAATGATGATGCCGATATTCGTTTGCACCAGCAGCAGATCCTTGTTGCGGCGGTTGACGTCGCCTTCGCCCACGAAGCCGAACCCGTAGATGCCTTCGCCGGGCTTCAGGGTGAACGTGTTGGTCGCTTCATAGGTCGGCGCGCCGGCCAGCTCGATTTTCTTCAGGGACTGCGGCGCGCTGCGTTTTTCCTGCGTATAGACCTTGCCCTGCGCATCCTGGAACGTGATGGCCCCCGTCGACTTGTCGATGACGATGCGCAGCAGTTTGCTCTCGAGCGTGAGCGTGTCGGCGCCGTCGCGCGTCGTGAAGGCGACGGCCGCGGGCGGCTGCGTCACGACGATGCTCGGATGGCGCCAGAAGTTCTCGCCGAGGGTCGTGTTCACGCGTACCGTCGTCGGGCCGTAGAAGATCACGTTCTTGGTCACGCCGCCGACGCGGACCTGCACGCCGTGGGCGATCGGCGCATACGAGAAGGACGCCGTCGCGGCGGCGACCGGCAGCAGATGGCCGTTGGTGTCGAGCCCTGCAGGCGGCGCCGCATTCGCGCTCCCTGCCAGGGCGGTGAGCAATGCGAACGTGGTGAACGTGACTGGTTTTTCCATGGGTGCTAAGCTTAGGTGGGTGGGGGCACGGGTGTGCGGGCAGGCGAGACGTTAGCAGAATAAGTACATTCCCGATAATGCAAAATTTATTGCTATCGATACTGAAAACGATATCGCTCCCTTTGCACGGATGTGGTCACCCCGAATTCCCAGTGTCAGCCCTGGCGCCGGTCGATTGCTCGTGAGGGAGGGGACGCCCGCGCGACGCGGGCGGTGGAATCAGCGCCGCAACTGCGCCACGACGTCGAGCGCGCCGCGGACCATCTTGACCGCCGACAGCGCGGACGTGGCGAGACCGGCCAGGCGCTTGCGGCGCACGAGGGCCAGCCCCAGCACCGTGCCGGCCGCGCCCAGCACGAGCTTACGGTTGTCGGCGACGAAGCCCGCGACAGGGTGGCCGGCCAGCGCATTCGATGGGCGCAGCGCCTGCAGTTCGAAGGCGAGGCCCACGCGCTGTTCGGCGCAGCGTTCGATCAGTGCCGCGCGGCGCGCGGCGAGGCTGGATTCATTCATCGGCGCCTCCGGCGGGTTGGGCGACGTGGTGCGCCGCGCTTTGGGCCATTCCGTGGCGCAAGTAGTCGATGTCGTTGCGCAGTTCGGCAATCGTCGCGGACAGCAGCGGGGCCTGCGCGTTCATGCTGGCCCGTACCTTCATGAGGATGATGCCGGCCAGTGCGCCGAACAGGACGGCCATGCCGCCCACGGCCTGCAGGCGGTAGCTGTCCCAGAAGATGGCGATGACGAACAGCGCCGCCAGGAGGAGGGCGCCGGCCGCCAGGAACACGGCCAGCAGGGTCCACGCGAGGTGGCCCAGCAGGCGGCGTGCGTCTTCCTGGAATTCGACGGCGGCCAGTTCCAGGCGCGTGCCCGCCATTGCGACGATCGTCGTTATGATCCTGCCCCCGGCCGCTAAAATGGACATCAAAATGCGCCCATTATTTACGGGCGATCAGCATGCCGATCACGACACCGACGGCGGTGCCCAGGCCGACGGCCTTCCACGGGTTTTCCTTGACGTATTCATCGGTGGCCTTGGCGGCGACCTTGGCCTTTTCGACCGCGACTTCTTCCAGGCGGACGATGTCTTCCTTGGCCTTCACCAGGGTACGCTCGAACTTGGYCCGGGCGGCCTTGAATTCCTCGCCGGTCAGGTGGCCGCTGTGGCGCAGCCAGGCTTCCGCATCCTGGATCACGGTCTTCAGGTCGGACAGGAGCTGGTCGCGTGCGCCGGTCTGGGTCGGGATTTTTTCCATCATGGTCTACCTCTATGTTGATTGTGTTACGGACAATGTTATCGTAATGCATAGTCGAGCGCGACGCCAGCGAACACTGCCGCACCCAGCCAGTTATTGTGATTGAACGCGTGGAAGCACTTCATGCGGTCGCGGCCGCGGATCAGCGTGTAGTGGTAGACGGCCATCCCGGCCGCGACTGCGATACCCGCCACGAACCACCCGCGCAGGCCCAGCATCCAGCCGCAGGCGAGGTCGATGGCGAGCGCCGCCGCATAGCACACCATGATCGCGGCCACGTCGTAGCGGCCGAACGTGATGGCGGACGTGCGGATGCCGATCTTGAGGTCGTCGTCGCGGTCGACCATCGCGTACTCCGTGTCGTAGGCCACCGACCAGAACACGTTCGCGAGCAGCAGCCACCACGCCACGGCGGGCACGTGGCCCTGCACGGCCGCGAAGGCCATCGGGATGCCGAAGCCGAACGCGATGCCGAGATAGGCCTGCGGGATCGCGAAGAAGCGCTTGAAATACGGGTAGCTGCCGGCCACGATCACGGCGACGACAGAGAGCTGCTTCGTCAGCGCGTTCAGCGGCAGGATCAGCAGGAACGAGACGATCGCTAGCACGGCCGCCACCATCAGCGCTTCCCAGGCCTTGATGCGGCCGCTGGTCAGCGGGCGGTCGACGGTGCGCTTGACGTGGCGGTCGAAATCGCGGTCCGCATAGTCATTGATCGCGCAGCCGCTTGATCGCATCAGGGCGGTGCCGATGATGAAGATGGCGAGGATCTGCGGATCCGGATGCCCGCCCGATGCCATCCACAGCGCCCACAGCGTGGGCCACAACAGCAGCAGGATGCCGATCGGCTTGTGGGCCCGGACCAGGCGGAAATAAAGCGCCAGCTTGTTCATGTTCGTGTTGGATTGAATGACAGCAGGGTCAGGATTGTAGCCTGTCGGGGCGCGCCCGGCAGTACGGCGCAGATCGACGGAACCGGACGTGCGCACGTCGACGATGGACAAGGCATGACTTGTGCGCGCGTTCTACGATGCAGCTTTCGACTGAGGAGATCGACGCTAGTCGAACCAAATATGAGTCGACGCGTCTAATAATCGTGATCATGGAAAGCATAATGAGAATCGGGCTCGCCACCGGCGCCAACGCGGCGCAAACGGCGCTACCCGTGGCGAGCCAGGCGGTAACGCCGGGCACTGCCGCTGGCGCTGGGCCGGCGGGAGGCGGGGAAGTAACGCCTGTCAGGAACGAGTACGGTCGGCAGGACGGCTCGGGGCAGGAAGAGAACCGTGAGCACTTGTGCGCACCTTCTCGACAGCAGATTCGTATGCGGTTCGCAACTATGGTGATGCTGGCCGGCATCGGGTTCGGCGTTTGTACGCTCGCGCAGGCTTCCGGGCAGGCGGCGGCTGAATCAAGCGGCTGGACGGAGGCGCAGTCGCTGCGCGAACTCCCGGCCGGCATCCAGGCACTGCTGGGCGTGGGGCTCGGCGCGGACGGCATCGCCGACCGCGGGGAAGATTTCAACGAGGGCGACGTCCGTGCCGACAACATGCCGACCCGCCGCTTCGCGCTTGCGGTCGTGCATGGCGACGTCGCCATGGTGGCCGTGGAGCAGGGTGGGCGCGCCTATGCGGTGAACGCCGTCGAATTCAGGCAGGCGGGCGCAGTGTGGGACGCGGTCCGCTGCGCCCCGTTGAACGAATTGCCGCGCCGCGGCACCGAACTGGTCGATGCCTTCACGGGACGCCGTGCCGGCCATCCCGGATCGTGCCAAAGCTTCGGCGTGCATCCCCTGCAGCCGGCGCCGGCCGTGTTGTCGACGACGCCCGTCGCCGTCAGGCAGCGGCCTGGAGCGTGACCATTTCGACGCCGGGCAGCCCGCAGTCAGCCACGGCTTTTACGACGGCGTCGATGGCCGCGCGGCGCGTAAAACTCTTGCGCCACACGATCACGACGCGGCGCGACGGCGCCGGTTCCTTGAACGGCACGAAGGTGAGCATGCCGTTCGGGTCCTTCATGTCCGGCACGGACGCGCGCGGCAGCACGGTGAGGCCGATGCCGCTCGCGACCATGTGGCGGATCGTTTCCAGCGACGAGCCCTCGAACGTGCGCTGCATGCCATTGCCCGGCGCGGAGAAGCGCGCCATCTCCGGGCAGACTTCCAGCACCTGGTCGCGGAAGCAGTGGCCGGTGCCCAGCAGCAGCATCGTTTCGCTCTTGAGGTCCTCGGCCGAGATTTCCTTGCGGCTGGTCCACGGGTGGTTCTTCGGCATGGCGACGACGAACGGTTCGTCGTACAGCGGCTGCACGGCCATGCCATGTTCCGGCAGCGGCAGCGCCATGATGGCGGCATCCAGTTCGCCCTGGCGCAGCAGGTCGAGCAGCTTGACCGTGAAGTTTTCCTGCAGCACGAGCGGCATCTGCGGCACGTGCTCGATCAGGTTCTTCACGAGCGGCGGCAGCAGGTAGGGGCCCACCGTGTAGATGACGCCCAGGCGCAGCGGGCCGGACAGCGGATCCTTGTTCTGCTTGGCCAGTTCCTTGATGGCGGCCGTCTGTTCGAGCACGCGCTCGGCCTGGGCCACGATCTGCGCGCCCAGCGGCGTGACGGACACTTCCGAGCCGCCCCGTTCGAACAGCGTGACGCCGAGTTCGTCCTCGAGCTTCTTGATGGCGACGGACAATGTGGGCTGGGCGACGAAGCAGGCTTCGGCGGCGTGCCCGAAGTGGCGGGCGCGGGCGACGGCGACGATGTATTTCAGTTCGGTCAGTGTCATGGGATCGGAAACGTTATTTACCAGCCGTGTTCTCGGAGACACGTTTGCCTGCCTTTTACGCAGTCTGGCACTATTTTACCGGTAAAGCCATGGATATAATGGCCGGGCTGGCGATGTTGCCCTGCGTTAATAGGAAGACACTCATGTCGTCGAACTTCGGCCCGGCGGAAGCCCTGGCCTATATGCACAAGCTGCTCACCGTGATGCACCAGCAGGGCGGCTCCGACCTGTTCATCTCGGCCGACTTCCCGCCCAGCATGAAGCACCAGGGCGCGATGAAACCCCTGAGCAACCAGCGCCTGACGGGCGACATCACGCGCGCACTTGCCTTGTCGCTGATGAACGAGCGGCAGCGCGCCGAGTTCGAAGCGGAGATGGAGTGCAATTTCGCGATCTCCCTGCCGGGCGTGTGCCGCTTCCGCGTGAACGTGTTCGTGCAGCAGCAGAGCGTGAGCATGGTCGTGCGGACGATTGCCTCGGAAATCCCGAACTTCGAAAAACTCGACCTGCCCGAAGTGTTGAAAGACGTCGTGATGACGAAGCGGGGCCTCGTCCTCGTCGTCGGCGGCACGGGCTCCGGCAAGTCGACCACGCTGGCGGCGATGATCGATTACCGCAACAGCAATTCGGCCGGCCACATCATCACGGTCGAGGACCCCGTCGAATACGTCCACAAGAACAAGAGCTGCCTCATCACGCACCGCGAGGTCGGCGTCGACACGCTGTCGTGGCACAACGCGCTGAAGAACACGCTGCGCCAGGCGCCGGACGTGATCCTGATCGGTGAGATCCGCGACACGGAAACGATGGAACACGCGATCGCGTTCGCCGAAACGGGGCACCTGTGCCTGGGTACGCTGCACGCGAACAATGCGAACCAGACGATGGACCGTATCATCAACTTCTTCCCGGAAGAGCGGCGTAACCAGTTGCTGATGGACCTGTCGTCGAACCTGCGCGCGATCGTCTCGCAACGCCTGGTCCGGACGGAAGACGGCAAGGGCCGCAAGGCCGCCATCGAGATCCTGCTGAATACGCCGACCATCGGCGAGATGATCTTGAAGGGTAATTTCCATAGCATCAAGGAGATCATGCACAAGTCGCGCGAGCTGGGCATGTGCACGTTCGACCAGGCATTGTTCGAGCTCTACAACAAGGGCTATATCAGCTACGACGAAGCGATCCGCAACGCCGATTCCGCGAACGGCCTGCGCCTGCAGATCAAGCTGTCGGGAGAACGCAAGGCGCCGGGCGAGGGCGGCGGCGCGGCCAGGCCGGCCGAACTGTCCATGCTGATCGACGAACCGGAAGAGGAACCGCCGGCGGCAAGTTAAAATGCACGCCATGGCTACCTTCGAACAAAAACTCTGCACCCGCGCCACGCTGCCGCAACGCATCGCCGACCTGCCGAAACCCGTCGTGTTGACGAACGGCGTCTTCGACATCCTGCACCGCGGCCACGTGACCTACCTGGCCCAGGCCCGCGAACTGGGCGCGTCGCTCGTCGTCGCCGTCAACACGGACGCCTCCGTGAAGCGGCTGGGCAAGGGTGACGACCGTCCGTTGAACACGCTGGCCGACCGCATGGCCGTGCTGGCCGCGCTGGAATCCGTCAGCCTCGTCGTCGAATTCGACGAGGACACGGCGCTGGAAGTCGTCCAGGAAGCCCGCCCCGACATCTATGCCAAGGGCGGCGACTACATCATGAGCGAGATCCCGGAAGGCAAGGAAGTGATCGCCTACGGCGGCAAGGCCGTTGCCATCGATTTCGCGCACGACCGCTCGACGACGAAACTCGTCGCAAAAATCCGTCAGTTCGGCGGCTGACGCCCGTTATCAAAACGCTTCTGCTTGCCGCGAACGGCCGACTGGCCGTACGATCGAATCATGCGTATTTACGCGTGCCTTGCAGGAGGCGTTCATGAAAACCATGTTCGTGTTGTTGTTACCGCTCGCCGTCGCGTTGACGGCCTGCCAATCGGCGCAGATGCGCGCGCAGGAGCCGCCATCATCGCAGAGCGACGGCACAGCTGCCGCCGGCACGAGCGGCAGCGCGGGATCGGGCACCGCGTCCGGTTCTGGATCAGCATACGGCGGCGAGACGGCCGGCATCGACAAGTGGCAGGACATGTGTGCGCAGAGCCGGCGCATCATGAACGCGCCCACGCCCGAGGCACGGCAAGCCATGATGGAACAGGCCATGCCGGATATCTCGCCGGAGATGCGCGAGCGGCATCTGGAAATGATGCGGAAGGGTTGCCAGTGAGCGCGCGGCCGTGATGAGGTATCAGGTTCCGCCCGCGTAGCCGTTCTGGCGCCAGGCCTCGTAGACGACGACGGCCACCGTGTTCGACAGGTTCAGGCTGCGGTTGCCCGGCATCATCGGCAGGCGGATGCGCTGGGCCGGCGGGAACGATTCGCGCAAGACCGGGTCGAGGCCGCGCGATTCCGCGCCGAAGACGAACACGTCGCCCGGACGGAACGCCGCGTCCGAGAACGGCGACGAGCCGTGCGTCGTCATCGCGAACATGCGCGTGGGGTCCGGCTGCGTGTCGGCCAGGAACGCGTCCCAGTTCTTGTGCACCTTCATCGTGGCGTAATCGTGGTAGTCGAGGCCGGCGCGGCGCATCTTGGCATCGTCCAGCGGAAAGCCGAGCGGCTCGACCAGGTGCAGCTGCGCCCCCGTGTTCGCGCATAGGCGGATGACGTTGCCCGTGTTGGGCGGGATCTCGGGTTCGACCAGTACGACGTGAAACAAGATAACTCTCCTTGTGATGCTCTGATTACGGATGGGGCGGCGGGTGGGGTGGCGTACGTGCGAACACGAAATTCGTCACCCGCGCCGCGCCGAACCGTTTGAAGGTGGCGGCCAGTTCGCCCAGCGTGTGGCCGCTCGTCATGACGTCGTCGACGAGGCCGACGTGGCGTCCTTCGACGAGGTCCGGGTCAATCACGGCAAACGCGCCGCGCACGTTGCGCGCCCGCGCGCCCGGCGTCACGCCCGACTGGGCCAGCGTGTCGAGCGTGCGCTGCGCCAGCGCCGGATGACATGCTACCCCGAGCGCCGCCGCCAGCGGGCGCGCGATTTCCAGCGCCTGGTTGAAGCCGCGTTCGACGAGCCGGCCCGGCCCCAGCGGGACAGGGCACAGCAGGTCGGGCAGCAGCAGTGCCGGCCGGGCCAGCACGGCATCGCGGATCTGGCGCGCGAACCAGGGTGCGAGCGCGAGGCGGGCGCCGAATTTTAATTGAAGCACGAGTTGGTCGAGCGGAATCGCGTAATCGACAGCGGCGACCGTGGCGTCGAAGGCGGGCGGATCGCGCAGGCAGGTGCCGCAGATGCCCGGCCCGCCCGCAAGCTCGTGCAGCGGATTCGCGCACTGAGCGCAGCGTACGGGGCGCCTGCCCGCATAGGCTGCGCGGCACGCATCGCACACGACGTCGTCGCAGCCGCTCCCGCACAGGGCGCACAGCGAGGGCATCAGCACGCGCAGCAGTGCGCGCGGCCAGTGCCGCAACGATGGATAGGAAGGCATCATCGGATTCCAGGAATCGGTCCTCGCGCACGGTATCAAAAACCATCAGGTACACTCCCGCCATTATCCCATTCACCCGCAGTCGACCATGGTTTCACCCCAAGCCTCCTCCAAATTGAGCGCCCCGATCGATCCGGTCCGCGTGCGCCAGCTGTTCGCCGATCCCGCCCGGGTCGCCCCTTCCGGTTTCCTGCGGCGCGAGATTGCCAGCCGCATGTTCGACCGCCTCACGCTCGTCAAGACGGCGCCGCGCCAGGTGCTCGATGCCGGCTGCGGCACGGGTGTCGACATCGCCGAACTGCAGAAGCGCTATCCGGCCGCCCAGGTGCTGGGCCTGGATGCCGTGCCGGCCATGCTGGCCGCGGCGGACGCCACCACCCAGGCGCCCCGTTCATTCCTCAGCCGTTTGCTTCCGGCCAAGGCCGGCATCGATCTCGTTTGCGCCGACTTCGGCAACCTGCCGTTCGGGCCGAACTCGCTCGACCTCGTGTGGTCGAATCTCGCGCTGCA
Organism: Massilia sp. P2_C2; assembly: GCF_056404615.1. Taxonomy (NCBI): domain Bacteria; kingdom Pseudomonadati; phylum Pseudomonadota; class Betaproteobacteria; order Burkholderiales; family Oxalobacteraceae; genus Massilia; species Massilia sp. P2_C2. Next base: position 22,228 of record NZ_JBFUDR010000010.1, read on the forward strand.
CTGGCATCCCCAGCCCGACCGCGTGTTCGCCGAATGGCGCCGGGTGTTGCGCGTGGATGGCCTCCTGATGTTTTCAAATTTCGGTCCGGACACGTTCCGCGAACTGCGGGCGGCGTTCGCGGCGATGGACGAGACGCCTCACACGCTGCCGTTCGTCGACATGCACGACTTCGGCGATCAGCTCGTGGAAGCGGGGTTCACGACGCCCGTCATGGACATGGAGCAGATCACGGTCACATACGACACCGTCGACAAGCTGCTGGCCGACGTGCGCGCGTTCGGCGGCAATCCGCTGGCCACGCGCCGCCGCGGCCTCGTCGGACGGGCGGCGTGGCAGCGCATGTGCGATGCGCTGGAAGCGGGGCGCCGTGCCGACGGCAAGCTGGGGCTGACGTTCGAGATCATCTACGGCCACGCGTTCCGGCCGGCGCCGAAAGTCACGGCGGCAGGGGAGGCGATCATCCGTTTCCAGCCGCCAAAGCCGCGGTAAAGACAGGCGGGCTGTCCTGCAGCGTGCCGGTCGCCGGCATGCATGGTGTATACGATCGCGGTAATTTTCCTTGAATAAAAATTACCGCTTTCAGTATAATCAGAGTCACTTTTTTCGACTGGATCAAAAAAGCGCTAAAAATTTAAGCATAAAAGCGTAAAGTCGAGGGTTGGAGCATCACCCGGGGATATCGAGCAGTGTACTCGATGTCCCCCGCAAGCAAGGTTTCAAGTCATCGTTCAGCGAGGGTACCAGACGGTCCCCGGATGGACGGTGTCGAGTCCCGAAGCGTCCGCCGGCGCGACGGGAAGTGGTTGCGTTTAGTTTAAAAAGGATTTCGGAACGGAAGTTGTCTTCCGTGGCCTTCCTCCGGGTTGTTTGGAGGATTGCTTCCGTTCAAGAAATTTCTCTTCTAAAGGTGGTTGGGGACAACATGACATATGCAAAACGATTCAAAGCGTTGATGCTCGGTCTCGCGGTAGCGGCCAGCATCCCGGCGATGGCGGCGCAAGAGCCCGTCGTTACCGGTCGTCCGGTGGAACATCAGCTGAACCTGCAGGAGCCCGTCACGGGCATCGCGGCCTATATTTACAGCCTGCACAACTGGATGATGCTGATCTGCCTGATCATCTTCGTCGGCGTGTTCGGCGTCATGTTTTATTCGGTGTTCAAGCACCGCAAGTCCCGCGGCCACAAACCGGCCACCTTCCACGAATCCACCACGGTCGAGATCGCCTGGACCGTCATCCCGTTCCTGATCGTCATCGGCATGGCCCTGCCGGCCACGCACGCCGTCGTGCAGATGAAGGACACGTCGAATCCCGATCTGACCATCAAGGTCACGGGCATGCAGTGGAAATGGGGCTATGACTACCTGAAGGGCGAGGGCGAAGGCATCTCGTTCCTGTCGAACCTCGCCACGCCGCGCACGCAGGTGGGCGAGCCGGGCGTCGCCCCGACCGAGAAGCGCACCGAAAACTATCTGCTCGAGGTCGACAATCCCGTCGTCGTCCCGGTCGGCAAGAAGGTCCGCCTCGTGCTGACCGCCAACGACGTGATCCACTCGTGGACCATCCCGGCCTTCGCCGTCAAGCAGGATGCCATCCCGGGCTTCGTGCGCGACGCGTGGTTCAAGGCAGAGCAGATCGGCACCTACCGCGGCAACTGCGTCGAACTGTGCGGCAAGGAACACGCCTTCATGCCGATCGTCGTGAAGGTCGTGTCAAACGAGGACTACACCGCGTGGGTCAACGGCGAGAAGAAACGCATGGCCGCGCTGGCCGACGACCCGAACAAGGTCTGGACCATCGACGAGCTCAAGACGAAGGGCGAGAAAGTCTATGCGTCCAACTGCGTGGCCTGCCACCAGGCCAATGGCCAGGGCGTGCCGGGCGCCTTCGCTCCGCTGGTCGGTTCGCCGGTCGTGCTGGGTCACAAGGCCGAACAGATCGCCGTGCTGCTGAATGGCAAACACAGCGGCAAGTATCCGTCGGCGATGCCGTCGTGGAAGCAGCTGTCGGATTCCGAGATCGCTTCCGTCATCACCTATACCCGCAACAACTGGACCAACAAGGCCGACGAGAACATCGTCCAGCCTTCGGAGGTCATGGCTGACCGCGGCAAATAAGGCTAGACAAGCAACATGTGGGGACCTCGAAAAACCGTCGCGAGCATCGCAGGCCGAATCTGCAACGCGCAGTAGGTTTTTCGACGTCCTCAAGCGTTTGGATTACTGGGACCGGACCGTCCGCGTCACCGCACCCACGGCCTTGCTGTCCCGCACGACTAGGATACTGACATGACTTCCAGCACTCTCGATCACACCCACGATCACGGCCACGACCACGCGCACGACCACCCGGTCGGCGCACGCCGCTGGCTCTTCGCCACCAACCACAAGGACATCGGTACCTTGTACCTGTGGTTCGCGTTCACCATGCTGCTCTCGGGCGGCGTGCTGGCGCTGATGATCCGCACCGAGCTGTTCCAGCCCGGCCTGCAGTTCTTCCGCCCCGAATTCTTCAACCAGCTGACCACCATGCACGGCATCGTGATGGTGTTCGGCGCGATCATGCCGGCCTTCGTCGGCTTCGCCAACTGGATGATCCCGCTGCAGATCGGCGCAGCCGACATGGCGTTCGCCCGCATGAACAACTTCTCGTTCTGGCTGCTGCCGCCGGCCGCGATCCTGCTGGCGACGTCGTTCTTCGTGCCGGGCGGCGCCACCGCCGCCGGCTGGACGCTGTACGCGCCGCTGTCGACGCAGATGGGCCCGGGCATGGACATGGCGATCTTCGCGCTGCACATCATGGGCGCCTCGTCGATCATGGGCTCGATCAACATCATCGTCACGATCCTGAACATGCGCGCGCCGGGCCTGACCCTGATGAAGATGCCGATGTTCTGCTGGACCTGGCTGATCACCGCCTACCTGCTGATCGCCGTGATGCCCGTGCTGGCCGGCGCCATCACGATGACCCTGACCGACCGTCACTTCGGCACCTCGTTCTTCAACGCGGCCGGCGGCGGCGACCCCGTCATGTACCAGCACATCTTCTGGTTCTTCGGCCACCCCGAGGTCTACATCATGATCCTGCCGGCGTTCGGCATCATCTCGCAGATCATCCCGGCCTTCGCCAGGAAGCCCTTGTTCGGCTACGCATCGATGGTGTACGCGACCGCGTCCATCGCGATCCTGTCGTTCATCGTGTGGGCGCACCACATGTTCACCACCGGCATGCCGGTGACGAGCCAGCTGTTCTTCATGTACGCCACGATGCTGATCGCCGTGCCGACCGGCGTGAAGGTGTTCAACTGGGTCGCCACGATGTGGAAGGGTTCGATGACGTTCGAGACCCCGATGCTGTTCGCCGTCGGCTTCATCTTCGTCTTCACGATGGGCGGCTTCACGGGCCTGATCCTGGCCGTGACCCCGATCGACATCCAGGTGCAGGATACCTATTACGTCGTCGCCCACTTCCACTACGTGCTGGTCGCCGGCTCGCTGTTCGCGCTGTTTGCCGGCTTCTACTACTGGGCGCCGAAGTGGACCGGCCACATGTATCCGGAACTGCGCGGCAAGATCCACTTCTGGAACTCGCTGATCTGGTTCAACGTGACGTTCTTCCCGATGCACTTCCTGGGCCTGGCCGGCATGCCGCGCCGCTACGCCGACTACGCCGTACAGTTCACCGACTTCAACCAGATCGTGTCGATCGGCGCATTCGGCTTCGGCCTGTCGCAGGTGTACTTCCTGTTCTTCGTCGTGCTGCCGACCATCCGCGGCGGCAAGCCGGCCGAAGCCAAGCCGTGGGAAGGCGCGGAAGGCCTGGAGTGGACCGTGCCCAGCCCGGCGCCGTTCCACACCTTCGAAACCCCGCCGCACGTGAAGTGAGAGCGTGATGAACGTCGACCGTTCACAGCAGATCAGGAAGAACAACCGGCGCACGGCCCTGTGGCTGGCCGGGCTGGCCCTGTTCTTCTTCGTGCTGCTGTTCGTCAAGCGTCTCTGGCTGAGCTGAGGTCGTCATGCATGCGGAAACGAACGCCGGCCGCCACGAGGAAAGTGGCCGGCTGCGCCTGCGCCTGAATCGCACGACGCTCGTCAAGCTGGTGGTGGTCGCCTGCATCATGTTCGGCTTCGGCTACGCGATGGTGCCGATTTACCGCCAGGTCTGCGAAGCGCTCGGCATCAACGTGCTGACGCAGAAGGACGGCACGGTGGCGGCCCCGGTCAACAGCCAGGTGGATAAAACGCGCACGATCACAGTCGTATTGGACGGCAACGCCCAGGGCCCGTGGCGCTTCCGCCCGACGCAGCGCAGCATCGACGTGCACCCGGGCGAGATGGCGACCGTCGTCTACGAAGTCGTGAACACGCAGGCGCGCACCGTGAAAGCCCAGGCGATCCCGAGCTACGCGCCGCAGTCGGCCACCCCCTGGTTCAAGAAGGTCGAGTGCTTCTGTTTCAAGGAACAGGTCTTGACCCCGAACGAGGCGCGCCAGATGCCGGTCGTGTTCTTCATCGACCCCAGGCTGCCGCGCGAAGTGAAGGACATCACGCTGTCGTACACGTTCTTCGAGATCGGTGGCGCCGTCACGGCGCAGAAATAAGTCAATGATCATGAACGACGACGCGCCCAAATCATCTGCGAAGCCTGCGACGTTTGGCGCCACGATGAAGGCCGTGTTCTGGTCCTTCTTCGGCGTGCGCAAGCGCCGCGATTACGAGCACGATGCAGCGAACCTGAACCCGATCCACGTGATCGTGGGTGCGCTGATCGGGGTGGCGCTGTTCATCGGCATCCTGGTCTTTGTCGTGCGCATGGTCGTCGCAAAGAGTTAAACAAAAAAAGAAGCACGAAAGCAGGGAAGTGCAGTACCCCGGAATTCGAAACAATGCTTGATTGAGGAGAAATACATGAGTTCACCCCACACCGCGCCGTACTATTTCATTCCCGGCCCGTCGCGCTGGCCGATGGCGGCCGGCATCTCGATGCTGGTCACGATGGCCGGCGCTTCCGGCTGGGTCAACGGCACCGCCTGGGGCCCCGGCGTCTGCACGACCGGCATCGTCGCGATGCTGATCGTGCTGTACAACTGGTTCGGCGACGCCATCGGCGAGTCGGAATCGGGCAAGTACGGCGAGCGCATCGACCTGTCCTACCGCTGGTCGATGAGCTGGTTCATTTTCTCGGAAGTGATGTTCTTCGGTGCCTTCTTCGGCGCGCTGTTCTATGCGCGTGCGATCTCGATGCCGTGGCTGTCCGACCTGGACCACAAGGTCATCTGGCCGGATTTCGCCGGCCACTGGGGCAATGTCGGCCCGGCCGGCACCGTGGAACAGTTCAGCACGATGGGCCCGTTCCCGATCCCGACCATCAACACGGCGTTGCTGCTGAGCTCGGGCGTGACCCTGACCATCGCCCACCACGCGCTGCGCGCCGGCCACCGCGCCCGCACCGCGCTGTTCCTGTTCGTGACGATCCTGCTGGGCGCCATCTTCATGGGCTTCCAGGCGTATGAATACCATCACGCGTACACGGAACTGAACCTGAAGCTGACCTCGGGCATCTATGGCTCGACCTTCTTCATGCTCACCGGCTTCCACGGCTTTCACGTGACGATGGGCGCGATCATGCTGTCCGTCGTGCTGTACCGCGTGCTGCGCGGCCACTTTACGCCGGAGCACCATTTCGCTTTCGAGGGCGCGGCCTGGTACTGGCACTTCGTCGACGTCGTGTGGCTGGGTCTGTACGTCGTCGTGTACTGGCTGTAAACGCGGTTGTCTGGCCATTTGGCGAACGTAGGGTGGGCGGCCCCCGCCCACGCGGACGCCGGCAGCACGCGGACGCCGGCAGCACGCGGACGCCGGCAGCACGCGGACGTTACGCGTGGGCACGGGGTGCCCACCCTACGGGAAAGATGGGGGACAGGCCGCGGCGTGACCTGTCCCCCGTCGTTTTGGCGACCGTCAGGCTCAGCGCAGGCCGGTCGGCTGGATCCAGCCCATCTTGTACGAGAACAGCACGAGCAGGAACAGCGTGATCGACAGCCCGACGCGCATGGCGAGCGCCTGCACGGTACGGTTGCTGCGGCCTTTGTCGCGCATGAGGAAGAAGAGGGCGGAGGCAAGGCTGCCGATGATGAGCACGAAGGCGATGGCGACGACGGTTTTCATGGGCGGCCCGGGTTGCGTTGTCAAGGTTTTACGATCTGTTCCACCATTGTATGCGACTCCGCTTCCGATTTAGAACCATTCCTTTCCTGGCGACGCTCGCGCTCGTCACACTCGGGATCCTGCTCGGCAACTGGCAGGTGCGCCGCGCGGCCGAGAAGACGGCGCTGCAGGCCCGGCTCGCGCAGCGCACCGCGCTGCCGCCGCTCGTGCTCGACGGCAGGCCGGTCGATCCCGCCGCCGTCGAATATCGCCGGGTCATCGTGACCGGCGAATTCATCCCCAACTGGCCGGTGTTCCTCGACAACCGTCCGCTCGAAGGCCGCACCGGATTCGTTTTGCTGATGCCGTTTAGAATAGCGGGATCGAACGGGACGGTCCTCGTCGCACGCGGCTGGCTGCCGCGCGACCCGGCCGCGCACGACCGCGTGCCGCAGGTGGCCACGCCCGCAGGCCGCACGACCATCGAAGGCCGCGCCGTGCTGCATCCCGCGCGCGTGATGGAACTGGGCACGGCGCCGCCGCCGCGGCCGAACGCCATCGTGCAGAATCTCGACCCGGCCGGCTTCGCCCGGGCCAGCGGCTTTGCCGTGCTGCCCGTGCTGGTCGAACAGACGGGCGTCGWTGCCGAGGTCCGGCGCCCCGGCGCGCCGGTCGCCGGTGCGCCGGACCGGGCCCTCGTGCGCAAATGGCCGGCCCCCGCGGTCGACGTCGACCGCAACAAGGGCTATGCCTTCCAGTGGTACGCGCTGGCGGCGATGGCCTTCCTATTTTTTGTGATAACAGGATTTCGAAGTGGAACCAAACAAGCTGGCTGATCCGGCCCGCGCGAGCGCAGGCCCCAACCCGAACGGCGCCCGCAAACGCGGCCGCTGGATGCTGTGGCTCGTGCTGCTGGTATGCGCATCGCCGCTGATCGCGTCCTATTTCACCTTTTACGTCATCAAGCCGGAGAAGCGCAACAACTACGGCACCCTGATCGACCAACGCGCCCATCCGATCCCGGCGATGGCCACGACCACGCTGGACGGCCGTCCGCAGGCGCTCGACCAGTTCAAGGGCAAGTGGGTGATGCTGATGGTCGGGCCGGGCGCGTGTCCGGAAGCCTGCCAGAAGCAGCTGTTCGCCATGCGCCAGCTGCGGCTGATGCAGGGCAAGGAAGCGGACCGCATCGAACGCGTCTGGCTCATCACCGACAAGGAGCCGCTCGACACGATCGTCATCCGTGAATACGACGGCACGCACATGCTGCGCGCGGACGCGGCGACGGTGTCAGGCTGGCTGCCGGCCGATGCCGGCACGACGCCGGCCGATCACCTGTACCTGATCGACCCGCTGGGCCACCTGATGATGCGCTTCCCGAAGGATCCGCAGTTCCAGGAAGTGCGCAAGGTGTACAAGGACATCAGCAAGCTGTTGAAGGCGTCGTCGGTCGGCTGAGGAACCCGCGCAATGGAAGCATCGAATTTCATCCTGCTGGCCCTGACCGGCATCCTGGCGGCCAGCGTGCCCCTCGCGCTCGTGTGGACGGCCACCGGCACCCACAAGTACCGCAAGCTGGCGTGGGTGATCGCCTTCTTCACGTTCGACCTGATCGTGTTCGGCGGCTTTACCCGGCTGACGGATTCCGGCCTCGGCTGCCCGGACTGGCCCGGCTGCTACGGCGAGGCGAACCCGTTCCTCGCGCACGAACACATCGCCGCGGCCGAGGCGCTGATGCCCACCGGTCCCGTGACGAAAGTGAAAGCCTGGATCGAGATGATCCACCGCTTCCTCGCGATGGGCATCGGCTTCCTGATCATCGGCTTGATGACCGCGTCGTGGCTGGAATGGCGCCGTGCACGGGGCGACCGCGGCGCGGGCGGCACGCGGCCCGCGCACGGTCCCGCGTTGCCGACCTTGCTGTTCCTGTGGGTGTGCGTGCAGGGGGCGTTCGGCGCCTGGACCGTCACGTTGAAACTGCAGCCGGTCATCGTCACCCTGCACCTGCTGTTCGGCATGACCCTTCTGGCACTGGCTGTCTGGCTGGGCGGACGGGAAGATCACCTGCTGGCGCCGCCGGCCCGCACCGCACCGCCCACCGTGCTGCGCAGGCTGCGTCCGCTCGCGTGGCTGTCGGGCGCCGTCCTGCTGCTGCAACTGGCGCTGGGCGGGTGGGTGAGTACCAATTACGCGACACTCGCCTGCAGCGATTTCCCCCTCTGTCATGGACAAATTGTCCCAGAGATGGATTGGCAACATGGCTTCACCTTGTGGCGCGAACTGGGCAAGACGGCGGCCGGGCATTATTTGCCGTTTTCCGCGCTGACGGCCATCCACTGGGTGCACCGCAACTTCGCGCTCGTCGTCGTCGTCGTACTGGGCTATACGGCGTGGCGCGCGTGGCGCATCCCGGGCCTGCACGGCACGGCGCGCAACCTCGTGCTGGTGCTTGCCGCCCAGGCAATGACGGGCGTGGCGACGGTCTTCCTGAACTTTCCGTTGCCGATCGCCGTGCTCCATAACGCCGGGGCGGCGGGCCTCGTCCTGCTGGTGACCATGTTAAACTACAAGATACAGTATCAACTCGAGCTGGCGCTGCGCAGTCCACGACGTGAGGCGGCGACGTCCGCGAGCCACCCATGATTACCCAAACCGCCATCCACAAACCGCCCAGCCGGATCGCCCAGTACTGGACGCTGACCAAGCCGCGCGTCACCCAGCTGGCCGTCTTCTGCGCCGTGATCGGCATGTTCCTCGCCACCGACGGCTTTCCCGGCTGGCATGTCCTGATCTGGGGCACGATCGGTATCTGGCTGCTGGCCGGCGCCGCGTTCGCCGTCAACTGCCTGATCGAGGCGGAAGTCGATGCCCGCATGGCCCGCACGGCGCGCCGCGCCACCGCGATGGGCGAGCTGTCGCCCACGCAGGTGCTGATCTTTTCCGCCATCATCGGCGGCGCCGGCATGGGTGTCCTGTACACGATGGTCAATCCGTTGACGATGTGGCTGACCTTCGTCACCTTCGTCGGCTATGCGCTGATCTACACGGTCCTGCTGAAGCCGAACACGCCGCAGAACATCGTCATCGGCGGTCTCTCCGGCGCGATGCCGCCGGCCCTCGGCTGGGCCGCCGTCGCGGGCGACGTGCCGATGCAGGCCTGGCTGCTCGTGCTGATCATCTTCGTCTGGACCCCGCCGCATTTCTGGGCACTGGCCATGTACCGCCGCGACGACTACGTGCGTTCCGGCCTGCCGATGCTGCCCGTTACCCACGGCATGCAGTACACGGGCCAGCAGGTCTGGCTGTATTCCGTCGCGCTCGCGGCCTGCACGCTGTTTCCGTTCGCCGTCGGCATGAGCGGCGTGCTGTACCTCGCGGCCGCCGTCGTGCTGAACGCGATCTTCCTGCGCTACGGCTGGCTGATCCACAAGCACTACAGCGACCAGGTCGCGCGCAAGGCGTTCGCCTGGTCGATCGTCTACCTGTCGCTGCTGTTCGCCGCGCTGCTCGTCGACCACTACGTCAAACAATACCTGCCTTTCTGATGATGAAAAAACTGCTGCCCGTTCTCGTCGCCGCCTGCGCGCTGACCGTGTCCATCGCCGCATGCGACAAACTGCCGGGCAAGCAGCAAGTCGCCTTCCAGAACACCGACGTCACCGGCCTCGATTACGCGAAAGGGTTTTCGCTGACCGACCACACGGGCAAGCCGCGCACCCTGGCCGACTTCAAGGGCAAGGCCGTGGTCGTGTTCTTCGGCTATATGCAATGTCCGGACGTGTGCCCGACGACGATGGCCGAGATGGCCACCGTGATGCAGAAACTGGGCCCGCTCGCGGACCAGGTGCAGGTGCTGTTCATCACGCTCGACCCCGAACGCGACACCCAGCAGCTGCTGGCCAGCTACGTGCCGGCGTTCGACAAGCGCTTCATCGGCCTGCGCGGCACGCCCGAGCAGACGGCGAAGACGGCCAAGGAATTCAAGGTGTTCTACGCCAAGGTGCCCGGCTCGGACCCGAACAGCTACACGATCGACCACACGGCCGGCAGCTATGTGTTCGACCGTGATGGCCGCCTGCGGCTGTTCATCCGCCACGGGCAAGGGCCCGATCCTATCGTGCACGATCTCCGTCAGTTGTTATCCTGATGGACAAACGACCAGGTAGAAACTATACGCGCGCCGGCGCCGTCATCCTGCTGACCCTCGGCTGCCTCTACGTCCTGCAACCCTTCCTGGCCGCGATCCTGTTCGCGGCCGCCGTCGTCATCTCGTCCTGGCCGCTGTACCTGCGGCTGCTGCACCGCCTGCGCGGCCGGCGCACGCTCGCCGCGCTGACGCTGACATTGTCCCTCACACTGCTCGTCATCATCCCGCTGGCGCTCGTCGCGTACAACCTCGCGGACAACGTCGCCGCGTCGTTCGACCAGATCCGCGCCGCGCTGAACCAGGGAGAATTGCTGCCGCCGGCCTGGGTGCGCAACATCCCGCTCGTCGGCGACCAGCTCGATAACTACCTGCGCCAGCTCGTCGCCAGTCGCGAACGCATGATGGAACTCGCCCAGCGCATGGTCGAACCGGCACGGCACGCGCTGCTGTCCGGCGGCATGATGCTGGGCGCGGGTGTCGCGCAGATGAGCCTCGCCGCCTTCGTCAGCTTTTTCTTCTACCGCGACGGGGAGGCGCTGATGGCCGTCATCAACGCCGCCATGCGCCGCATCATGGACGAGGAGGCGGAATCCGTCGCGGAGATCGTCGGCCAGACGGTGCGCGGCGTGATGTACGGCCTGCTGGGCACGGCGCTGGCGCAGGCCCTCGTCGCCGCCCTCGGCTTCGCCATCGCGCGCGTGCCCGCGGTGGCGCTGCTGTCGGTGCTCGTGTTCGTGTCCTCGTTGATTCCCGTCGGCCCGCCCATCGTATGGGGGGGCGCGGCCGTGTGGCTGTTCGCGCAGGGCGAGACGGGGTGGGGCATCTTCATGCTCGTATGGGGCTTCTTCCTGATCAGCGGCGTGGACAACGTCGTGCGCCCGATGCTGATCAGCCGCGGCTCCAGCCTGCCGTTCCTGCTCACCTTGCTGGGTGTGCTGGGCGGCGTGATCGCGTTCGGTTTCGTCGGCATGTTCATCGGCCCCACGTTGCTGGCGGTGGCCTACTCGCTGCTGAGCGGGTGGACCCATACGAAGGATCCGATCGTCAGGCAGGACGGCAACGGCGTCTAGCCTGTCGCGGAACCGGCGTCATCGCACACCCCCGAGTCGGACGTACCGCGGTGGCGTTCCGATAGATTTCCTTGTGGAAATAATTTGATATATTTCATTAATCACATTAGCGATTAATGGACTATTAACGCACGCATCGTACTTACATAATCGTTTCCACCCATAAAGCCACTGAGCCCCTCGCGGTCGACGACGGGAACAGGCTGGGACCATCTCGGACAAAAACGGAGACAACGATGCATTTGAAAAAAACGCTGGCCCTGACCCTGGGCCTGCTGTTCTCGCTCGGCGCGAACGCCGAAAACTATCGCTGGGACAACGTCGCGATGGGCGGCGCTGGTTATGTCATCGGCGTCGTGCCGAGCAAACTCGAGCGCGGCGTGGTGTACGCCCGCACCGACGTGGGCGGTTCCTACCGCTGGGATGCCCAGAATAGCCGCTGGATCCCGCTGACGGACTGGGTCAGCGAGGCCGATACCGGCCTGATGGGCGTCGAGTCGATCGCGGTCGACCCGCGCAACCCGGGTACCGTCTACATGCTGGCAGGCACCAGCTACTTCAGCAACGGCAAGACCGTGATCATGCGCTCGACCGACTATGGCCAGCATTTCGACCTGGTCGACGTGACGTCCCAGTTCAAGGCCCACGGCAACGGCATGGGCCGCTCGAATGGCGAAAAACTGCAGGTCGACCCGGGTTCGAGCAACGTCCTGTTCGTCGGTACCCGCGACAACGGCCTGTTCAAGAGCGTCGATTCGGGCGCGACCTGGACCCACGTGTCCGGGCTGAACGTGGGCTCGACGGCCAACGGCAACGGCATCAGCTTCGTGCTGCTCGATCCGACCAGCGTCAGCGGCGGGACGGCCAAGCGCATCTTCGTCGGCGTGTCGCGTTACGGTTCGGTCGGACCGAACCTGTACATGAGCAAGGACGGCGGCGTCACCTTCGCCCCGGTCGCGGGCGCGCCGTCGGGCCTGATGCCGCAACGCGCGGCCATGACCAACAAGGGACGCCTGTACCTGACCTACGCCGACGGTTCCGGACCGCACGGCCTGAACGACAGCGAACCGATGACCACGGGCCAGGTCTGGGAGTACAACACCGTCGGCGGCGCCTGGACCAACGTCACGCCGGCCGGCATGACCAATGCGTTTGCCGGCATCAGCGTCGACCCGAACAATCCGAAACACCTGATCGCGTCGACCACCAACATGTACCGGCTGCAGCAGCAGCAGCCGGCCACTTACGGTGACCACATCTTCACTTCCTACGACGCGGGCCGCTCCTGGGTCGACCTGATGCAACGCGGCATGGAGATCGACCCGAACGGCATCGACTGGGTCAAGTACACGTCGATCCACTGGGCCGGCGACGTCGAGTTCGACCCCTTCGATTCGAAGAGCGCATGGGTGATCTCGGGTAACGGCGTGTTCAAGACGAGCGACATCGATGCCTCCCTGAGCACCTGGAAGTTCGAGGTGCACGGCATCGAAGAGAGCGTTCCGACCGGCGTCGAGAGCATTCCGGGCGGCCCGCTGGTGTCGATCATCGGCGACTATGACGGCTTCGTCCACACCGATCCGACCCAGTATGGCATCCGCCATTCCCTGGGCGCCGGCACGGACACCGGCCTGGCAGTGGCGGCGCAAGCACCGCAAGTGATAGCGCGGGCTGCCTGGGACAAAATCTATGTCTCGACCAATATGGGGGCGAGCTGGCAAGCGGCGCCGTCCATGAACGGCAACTTCGGCAGGGTGGCACTGTCGGCCGACGGCTTCGTGCTGCTGCACAGCCCGGCAGGCTCGGCCACGACGTACCGTTCGACCGACTTCGGCGCCAACTGGACGCCGGTGGCCGGCCTGTCCGTGAAGGACGCCTACCCGGTCGCGGACAAGGTCAACCCGGCCAAGTTCTATGTCTACGACCGGATGAGCGGCCAGATGCTGGTCAGCACCGATGGCGGCGTGTCGTTCAGCGCGCAAGCCAGCCTGCCGACGGGTGGCAACAATCTGGTGCGCGCCACGCCCGGCATCGAGGGCGACGTGTGGGTCTGCCTCGATGCCAAAGGCCTCTCCCACTCGATCGACTCGGGCGCCACCTTCACCAGCGTGGGCGGGATCAGCTCCTGCGGTTCGGTCGGCCTTGGCAAGGAAGCGCCGGACGCCCATTATCCGACCCTCTACATGTGGGGTACGGTGGGAACGTCGCGTGGCCTGTTGCGTTCGACCGACAAGGGCGCCCACTGGGACCGCGTGAACGACGACGCCCATCAATACGGCGGTGCGATTCAAGGCTGGGTCAACGGCGACATGAATACCTACGGCACGGTCTACATGAGCACCAACAGCCGCGGCATCGCCTACGGCAAGATCGATCCGACCGGCAACGTCCAGGTGGTGCCGCAGGTGCCCGTCAAGCCGGCGCCCGCTGCCGTGTGCAAGTACGACCTCTCCGGCGTCTGGTGGGGCGGCGGCATCGCCACTGTCTCGATCACCAACCAGGGCACGGACACGCTGCATGGCTGGCAGGTGTCCTGGACTTATAGCGACGGCACGTATGTGGCGGGCAGCGCGTGGAACGGGACGGTGACGGGCAGCGCGCCGACCTTCACGGGTTCGGACGGCGGTGGCTGGAACAAGGACATCGCTCCAGGCGGGACGGCCTCGTTCGGCTTCGTCTTCGCAGGCCAGGATGCGATGAACGCGAATATCCCGCAAGTGACCGGCGACATCTGCAAATAACGACCTCTTATCCAGTAAGGTACAACCATGAAAAAAACCCTGCTTGCACTGATCGCCGGCGCCAGCCTGATGCTGGCCGGCGCCGCCAACGCCGGTGTCGTTGGCTTCGAGAACGTGGCCACCGATGGTGACTTCGCCAGCCTGAGCGACATCAACCCGTACGCCGGCCTGAATTTCAGCGACGACTGGTACGCCGGCGACAACAGCATCGACGGCTACGGCAACGGCGCCCACGGCGGCACGCACTTCGCCGTGAACGGCTTCGGCAGCGATGGCGCCACCATCAGCAGCGCCACGCCGTTCAACTTCGCCGGCGCCTGGTTCGCGGCGCCGGACGGCGCCGCCGACAAGGCGTCGTGGATCGCGATCTCCGCCTTTGACGCCGGCAACAACCTGATCGGCACGACCGGTCCGGTCGCGATCGGCAGCGGCTATGTGTGGGCGGCCGCGGCGTTCGACAACGTGTCGTCGCTGAGCATCACGCGCGACACCGGTTGGTACGTGATGGATGACTTCACCACCGTCGCTCCGGCCAGCGGCGAGGTGCCTGAGCCGGCAACCCCGCTGATGCTGGGTGCCGGTGTGTTCGGCCTGATCCTGGGCCGCGCGCGCCGCCGCAAGGCGCCTGTCTCGGCGGCATGACGCCGGGCCGCCCGCCACGCACGCCTTGCAGGTCAAGGGCGGGCGTGGCGGCGGCCACTTCCTTCCCCGCCTTCAGCCCATTGAGCCGGTTGCGGTGCCGTCCCTTGGCACCGCGTGGAACTCATGCGTGGCGTCACGCATGGCGGTCCAGCGCGCCCGCAGGCGCATGAACGGCGTCTCCACACAGCGATACAGCACCCAGCCGCCGGCGATGCCCGTACCCATGACGGCCACCACGGTCGCGGGCGCGTTCGCATCGATGTGCAGGCGCTCCAGCTGCGGCCGCAGGGCCATGAACACGGGCTTGTGCACGAGGTAGACGGCATATGACCACAGCGCGAGCTGCGGGACGCCCGGTATGTCCAGGCGATTCAGGATGCAGGCCGGGGACAGCGCGGCGCAGGTCAGCAGCGCAAAGCCGATCGCCAGCACCGAAAAGCCGAACGTGGACGTGGCGGACGTCGCCGGCTAGTCGAGCTGGATGCACGTGAGGATACCGGCGCTCAGCACAAGGCCGGCAGCGCACAGCGCATTCGCATGGCGCAGCAGGCGGGCGAACGCGTGCGGATGAAAATTGCGCAGCAGCGCGATGGCCACGCCGGGCAGCAATTCGTCGGCGCGGCAGAAGCTCGAATAATAGACCTCGGCCATGAACGCATCGTGTCCGTGCAGCGCGTACGCCGCCGCGCGCGTGGCCATGCCCGCCGCGATGGCGCCCGCCAGCAGGCCCCAGGCCAGCCGCACGGGAGAGCCGATGCGTGCGAGCGCCAGTACGACGAGAGGCAGCAGCAGGTAGAACTGCTCCTCGATGCACAGCGACCAGGAATGCGTGAACGTCTGGCCGTACGCGAGCCCGACATTCTGCGTAAACGTCAGGAAGCGCCACGGCGCTGCCATGCCGGAGCCGCCGAGCGGTGGGCCGGGCAGCAACCAGTACACGGCCAGCACGACGTAGTAATTGGGCAGTGTGCGCAGCAGACGGCGCACGAAGAAGGTCTTCAGCGCCAGCGGTTCTCCCCGCGCGGCAGGCGCCAGCAGCTGGTTGCCGATCAGGTAACCGCTCAGCACGAAGAACAGGTCGACGCCGGCCCAGCCGACCTGACCGATGACGCCGAACGTGGCCGCGTGGCTCACGAAGCCGGAGTAATGGGTCATGAGGACGAGCAGGATGGCGGCGGCGCGCAGCAGGTCCAGGCCGCGCAGGCGCGCGGGTGCGAGGTGGGCGGTCATGCAAAGGTTAGTGGTTGGGTATGCGCGGGCGCGCGGGCCGCCATTCTAGCGGGCGGCGGTGGCCTGCGAAACAAATATGCTTCCCGTAGCAGCGCCGCCGTCGCTGGCCACCGGCGTGATCAACCCTGCGCGGCCGCGAGCGCCGCATCCGCTTCCGCGGCCCGGCGCGCGGCCGGACGCGAGCTGACACGGTCGATGTAGGCCATGATCTCGGGCAGTTCCGGCACGAGCTTGAACATCGTCGCCCAGACCAGGGACGAGCCCCACAGGACATCGGCGGCGGAGAACCGTTCTCCCAGCAGGTAAGGGCCCGCGCGCAGCCGGGTCGTCAGCGTGGATAGCATCGTGTCGAAGTCGCCGTATGGGCACATCATCGGCGGCGTGGGCTCGCGCTTCATCGCCAGGTCCGTAATGGCCGGCTCGAACGAGGAACCGTAGAACGCGAGCCAGCGCAAATACGGGCCGCGCAGCGGATCGCCCGGCGCCGGCGCGAGACCGGCTTCCGGGACCAGATCGGCCAGATAGATGAAGATCGCGGGCTGCTCCGTGACGAGGGCGTCGCCGTGCAGGATGGCGGGTACCTTGCCCATCGGATTGATGGTCAGGTACGCCGGCGCGCGCTGCTCGTTCTTCTTGAGGTTCAGCACGTGCAGGTCGTAGGGAACGCCGAGTTCTTCGAGCAGGACGCGGGCGGCGCAGGAGCGGGAATTCGGTGCGTGGAACAGGGTCAGGTTCATGGTGTCCTCGTGATGGCGGTGAACCGACAGCTTAGGCGGGCTGCTTTCCGCGGTCTTGGAAAAACGCGCGCTAGAATGACGCGATGAGCACGCCACCCACCGTCACGGACCGCGCCAAGGGCGTGGTCGCACCCGGCCTCGCCGGCACGATGTTCCGGCTCGGACGCTACCTGCCGCCGCCCGACCTGGCGCCGTTCCTCGACCATTACTGGATCGTCGAATGGGACTTGCGCGGCCGGCCCGCGCACATGCAGCGCACGCTGCCTTACCCGTGCGTGCACGTCGTGTTCGACCGCGCCCGCACGGGCATCTGGGGGCTGACGACGGGTCCGTTCGATTACGAATTGAAGGACGCCGGCAAGGTGTGCGGCCTGCGCTTCCGGGCCGGCGCTTTCCGCGCCTTCCTCGGCCGGCCGCTGCACACGATCACGGACAAGGTGCTGCCGCTGGCCGACGTCTTTCCGTGGGACGAGGCGGCCGCGCAGGATGCCGTGCTCGGTACCGGGGACGATACGGCGATGATGGAGGCGGCCAATGCGTTACTGCGCGCGGCGCTGCCCGCGCCCGATCCGCAGGTCGACCGGATCGCCGCCATCCTGCGTGCGGTGGAGTCGACGCCCGGACTGACCAGGGTCGAAGAACTGGCTGCGCACGCGCACATGGGCGTGCGCAGCTTGCAGCAGTTGTTCAGCGAGTACGTGGGCGTGAGCCCGAAATGGGTGATCCGGCGCTTCCGCCTGCACGAGGCCGCGGACCGCCTCGCGCAGGGTGACGACGTCGACCTGGCCGCGCTGGCGCAGGGACTCGGCTATTTCGACCAAGCGCACTTCACGTCGGATTTTCGCCGGCTCGTGGGCAAGTCGCCGGGGCGGTATCGTGAGGAAGCGCGGCAGGCGGCCGAGGGGTGAATCATCAAATGTCGAACTTCCAGGCATCTTGGCAACGAACTGCATGCTTACTGGCGGAGGCAAAGACACTGCTCTCGCCGCAGGTTGTCGCGGCAAATGCAACCGGCCTGCAAGAATTTGATGAGTTCATGGACTCGAACGAACTTGGACTGGCGTTTGAATGGCTCGAGTCGATCATTTCCGAAGACCAGCCAACTTGTCTTCCAATTTTGCGCCTGTTGAAGTCCGCTGCGAAAGAAATGAACCTACACGACAACCTGCTGAAACTCGAAAACAGGATTAACGCGTTGGAAAAAACTTTTTTCAAGTAAAGCCGAACGTCCAAAGCGGTCGACAACTGGCGTACACTGAACGGCCGAGATCGGCCAGCAGCGCCCTTTCTAATTAACGCGATCCTTCACGCCGATATGTCCGAGCACACCCATCATTTCGATACTTGGCCTTTTCCAGATGACTTGCAAACCCTTTCATACTGTACGGCTAGGGTGGCACGTGAAAATTTTCCGGTCCTCCAGGTAGCGCATGACCACGATGGCGATTGGCAGTTTCTAGACGCAACCACAGATGAGCCAGGCGAATGTGTGTTGTTGTGCCTTGGTTGTGTCTACGATCGAGATTCGACGCTATCCGAAATCGCGGATCTTCCACGTGGCTGGGGGGCTTTTCGTTCGGCTGTTGGCATGACGTGGGAACGTTGGGAGAAGCCGCGCGAGACAGACGAGGGTGACGAACAGAAGTGACCTACAGACTTCGGCCACGAAAGTTCGTTCGGGGGCTGTTGTGGTAACTTGACTGGATCCCCTTCGGCCAAGAGGGACTTTTCGTCCAGCCCACGTGGAAGGTAACACAAGTCAAAGGAAGGAAAAATTCTGATGAGGAGCGAATTTGTCCTCAATCCGCTAAACGGTGTCGGTCCCCTTCGTCTCGGTGCGAGTAGAGAGGCAGCAGTTGCCGCTCTCGGTACGCCAAAGACGAGCTTTTACAAGACACCAGACTCAAGGTATCCGACGGATGCGTGGTTTCAGAATGGACTCCAGGTATTCTACGAAGGCGACCAACCTACCGTTGCGTTCATCGAGCTATCCGTCGAGTGCAACCTGGAGGCGGTTCTGTTTGGGCTACCGGTCTTTGCTACACCCGTGCCGATCCTGATCTCGGAGGTTTCACGGCGTGCCAAACTTGACGAGATCGATCCAGAACTCGGGTATACGTATATCTTTCCTTCTCTTGAGTTAGCTTTCTGGCGGCCGGACAACGGCGACGAAGCGCCATTTTTTGCTACGGTCGGTATTGGCATATCGGGTTACTTCTCAACGTAAGGTGACGCCTGAACGCCTGCAATAGGCGGTTGTCGCCGGCGCAGCAGGGGCAGTCGATCAGGAATTGACGGTATGTGGAGCGGTTTTATTGGACGCTCTCAGTCCAGATCATCCTCATCCGCCCCACGCTCCAGCTGCGGAATCACCTTCACGAGCAGAATGCGCGGCCCGTTGGTCTTCTTGACGACCACATCGAACTTCGGAAACTCGATACGCTGCCCCTGCTTGGGAATATCGCCCAGCTTGGCCATCAGCAGGCCGCCGACGGATTCGACTTCGTCCAGGCCCATCGCTTCGTTGTCGATGTCGATGCCGAGCACGCGTTCGAGCGAGACGATCGGCAGGCTCGCCTTGCCGATGTACGTGCCGTCGCCCTGCGGCAGCCAGTCGTTCTCGTTGAGGCGGAACTCGTCGCGGATCTCGCCGACGATGGCGCCCAGCAGGTTGTCCAGCGTGATGAAGCCGACGGGGCGCTTGCCCTTTTCGCCGATCAGCGCAAAGTGCGGAGCGCCGCCGCGGAACCGGCGGAACAACTCGATCGCGGGCGTGCGCGCCGAGATCAGTTCGAGGGGGCGCAGGTATTCCGTCAGGTCGTCGACGTCCTTGCCGGACTGCTCGGCGAAGAACAGGTCCTTCAGGTGGATCACGCCCAGCACTTCCTCGCCGTCCTCGTCGAAATACGGATAGCGCGAAAAGCGGTTGCGGCGCATCGTGTCGAGGTTCTGCTCCAGCGACCGGCTCGCGTACAGCGCGCTCACCTCGTTAATCGGCCGCATCAAGTCCGACACGGTGTGCTGGGAGAATTCCAGCGACTGCGCGAGGATGTGGCGCTCGTCGTGCGTGAAGCGCTCGCCCGGCGTGCCCGTGTTGGTGCGCAGGATCAGCTTCAATTCGTCGTTCGAATAATGCGTCTCGTGGCTGYCCACGCCGGACAGGCCCGCGATGCGCAGCACGAGATTGGCGCTTTCGTTGAGCAGCCAGATGGCCGGGTACATCGTCCAGTAAAAGCCGTACAGCGGCACGGCGCTCCACAGGCCCACCGCTTCCGGCACGCGGATCGCGAGCGACTTCGGCGCCAGTTCGCCCACGACGATGTGCAGGAACGAGATGACGCTGAACGCGACGACGAACGACACGCCGTGGATGATTTGCAGGCTCGTGACGCCGAGCAGCGAGAACACGGGTTCCAGGAGTTTGGCGAACGCGGGTTCGCCGACCCAGCCCAGGCCCAGCGACGCGAGCGTGATGCCCAGCTGGCAGGCGGAGAGGTAGGCGTCCAGCTGGCTGTGGACCTTGTACAGGATGCGTCCGCGCAGGCCGCCCGTCTTGGCGATGGCGCGCACGCGGGTCTTGCGCAGGGTGACGATGCCAAATTCGGCCGCCACGAAGAAGCCGTTCAGCGCCACCAGCAGCAGCGCGAGAACGACGAGTAATACGTTTTGCATAAAAGGTATGTTTGATCCAATAGCAAGAGCTGTGCTGCATTGTAACGGTCAGGCCGGCGCGGGGAGGCCTTTTTGCGATGCCGCCAGAATTGCCTCGACCGCCGGATGCATGATCTTGCGGTCGCTGGAGATCATGTAGAACTGTTCGCGCACGCTCGGCACGGACCCGACGCGTACGGCGCCGAACTGCTCGGCGACGTCGTCCGCCAGCGCGGCCGGCGCGAAGAACAGGCCCAGGCCGCGCCGGCCGAACGTGTTCAGCAGGGCGTTGTCCTCGAACTCGCCGACGATGTCCGGCCGCACATGGTGCTGCACGAACCATTCGTCTAGCTTGCCGCGCAGGGCATTATTACGTGCCGGCAGCAGGAACGGCGCGCCGTTCAGGTTCTGTGGGAAACTCTCGCCGGCACCGCCATAGCGCTGCGCCAGCGCGGGCGCGCCCACCACCACCATCTCGCTGTCGAACAATTGATGGCTGAACACCTTCAGCGTGGCGCCGGCGCGCACCTCGCGGTCGGTCAGCACGACGTCCAGCTTGTGCAGCGCGAGGTCGGCCAGCAGGGCCTCGAACTGGTCTTCGTAGCACACGAGGCGCACGGGCCGCTCCATCCGCGTCACCGCTTCCAGCATGCGGTAGGCGGAGAGTTTCGGCAGCGAGTCCGAGATGCCCACCGTGAGGCGGGTGCGGCCGCTGTCGAACTCGCTCAACGCTTCCTGCATTTGCTCGCCCAGCAAAAAGATCTGGTCGGCATAGCCTAGCGCCAGCCGGCCCGCTTCCGTCAGCACGAGCCGTCGGCCCTGCTGTGCGAACAACGTCTTGCCGAGCGATTGTTCGAGCAGGGTCAGCTGCGAACTGACCGTCTGTACGGCCAGGCCCAGGCGCTCCGCCGCGCGCGTGATGCCCCCTTCGTTGGCCACGACCCAGAAGTAGTACAGGTGGCGGAAATTGATGTCGGTTTTCATTGCTGTCCGGATAGCGCAGGTTTTTACGAAGTAATCATCTCATTATCTTCGCTTTTTTCATTTCGCGCACCCCTCTACACTGCGCCTTGTCAACAACACACACCGAAAGGTGGAAAAGAACATGAAGCATTTTCGTTTTTCATTCGTTGTCACGGCCGTGTGCCTGCTGGGCTCGGCCTGGTGGGGCTACACGCATGCCGGGGGGGCCGGCGCGCTGACCGCGATGGGTATCGCCGCGATCCTGGCGGTGATGGAAGTCTCGCTGTCGTTCGATAACGCGGTGGTCAATGCCTCCGTGCTGAAGACCTGGGATCCGTTCTGGAAAAAGCTGTTCCTGGGCGTCGGCATCATCATCGCCGTGTTCGGCATGCGCTTGCTGTTCCCGCTCGTGATCGTCGCGGTGGCGGCCGACCTGGGCCTGATGGACGTGTGGAACATGGCCTTGCAGGATCCGAAGCAGTACTCCATGCACCTGACGAACCACCACGCGGAAGTGGCGGCGTTCGGCGGCATGTTCCTGCTGCTGGTCTTCCTGAACTTCCTGTTCGATGAAGAGAAGGAGCACCACTGGCTCGGCCACTTCGAAGAGAAGCTCGGTTCGCTCGGCAAGGTGTCGTCGATCTCCGTGATGATCGCGATCGGCGCGTTGATGGCCAGCCTGGCCCTGGTGCCGGAAGCCCAGAAGATGGTCGTGCTGATGTCGGGCCTGTGGGGCATCCTGATCTACGTCGGCGTGGACGTGCTGTCGAACATGCTCGAGAAGTCGGAAGAGGGCGGCGGCGAGGTCGGCGAGATGGTCAAGCGCGGCGGTATCGGCGGCTTCCTGTACCTGGAAGTGCTGGATGCGTCGTTCAGCTTCGACGGCGTGATCGGCGCCTTTGCGATCACCAACGACGTCGTGATCATCATGCTGGGCCTGGCGATCGGTGCGATGTTCGTGCGTTCGCTGACGGTGTACCTGGTGGAAAAGGGCACGCTCGACCAGTTCGTGTACCTGGAGCACGGCGCCCACTACGCGATCGGCATCCTGGCGCTGATCATGCTGGCCAGCATGAAGTTCCACGTGCCGGAAATGGTGACGGGTCTTGCGGGTGTCGCCTTCATCGGTGCCTCGGTGTGGTCGTCGATCCGGTACCGCAGGAAGCAGGAAGCGTTGGGTGTGCATAAAGAGCAGTTGGTCGACGCGTAATTAAGGAAGGAACGTAGGGTGGGCTCTCCGAGCCCGCCATGCGAACGGTAACGTGAAACTACGTGGGCACGGGGTGCCCACCCTACATGGAGAACCATCATGGCAATCAGTCTGCAAAAAGGCGGTAACGTCAACCTGTCGAAGGAAGCACCGGGCCTGTCCAGCCTGAAACTGGGCCTCGGCTGGGACGTGCGCGCCACCGATGGCGCCGCGTTCGACCTGGACGGTGTCGCGTTCCTGCTGAACCAGTCGGGCAAGGTCCGCTCGGATGCCGACTTCATCTTCTACAACAACGCCAGGTCGGCCGATGGCTCGGTGGCGCACTCGGGCGACAACCGTACCGGTGCCGGCGAGGGCGACGACGAAACCCTCAGCATCGACCTCACGAAAGTCCCGGCCGACGTCGACCGCATCGTGCTGGCCGTGACCATCCACGAAGGCGATACGCGCCGCCAGAACTTCGGCCAGGTGAGCCGTGCGTTCATCCGCTGCATCAACGCGGCCAACAACAGCGAGATCGCCCGCTACGACCTGTCCGAAGACGGTTCGACCGAATCGGCCATGATTTTCGGCGAGGTGTATCGTAACGGCGCGGACTGGAAGTTCCGCGCGGTGGGCCAGGGCTTCAACGGCGGCCTCGGCCCCCTCGCCAAGAACTACGGCGTGAACGTTTAATTTATTAACCCAGCCACCACAGAAATGGGGTGGTGTCACAGGGCCTCGCGCAACCGTCGCGAGCATCGCAGACCGCCAATGCAACGCGCAGCAGGTTGCGCGAGGCCCCACCAGAGGAAGCCAACAATGCCAGTGTTTACCGTGACCGGGGACGTCGATCCCTTCCTGCACGTGTCGCTCAAGCGTGGCGAGACCATCTACTGCGAATCGGATGCGATGGTCATGATGGAATCGACGCTCGACCTCAAGGGCAAGATGAAGGGTGGCCTGGGCAGCGCGCTGATGCGCACCTTCGCCAACGGCGAGTCGTTCTTCCAGCAGCACATCGAAGCGGCGCGCGGCGACGGCGACTGTCTGTTGTCGCCCACGCTGCCGGGTGCGATGCAGGTCGTCGACTGCGGCCCGAACCAGTACATCATCAGCGATGGCGCGTTCGTCGCGGCCGCATCCGGCGTCGACCTGCGCGTGCGGACCCAGAGCCTGGGCAATGCGCTGTTCGCCCAGAGCGGGGGCTTCTTCGTGACCGAGACGTCGGGCAGCGGACAGGTCGTGGTATCGGGCTTCGGCTCGATGAGCGTGCTGGATGTGGAACCGGGCAAGGACGCGATCATCGACAACTCGCACGTCGTCGCCTGGGACAGCACCCTGCACTACGAGGTCTCGATCACGACCGGCACCAGCGGCGGCTTCCTGGGCAACCTGATCAACAGCCAGACCAGCGGCGAGGGCATCGTCCTGCGCTTCTCCGGTCGCGGCAAGATTTATGTCTGTTCGCGCAATCGCGCCGCGTTCAAAGCGTGGATGCAGGCGCCGGCGCGCTGACGCACTGAAAGGAGTTTTATCA